>NZ_JAFMOZ010000126.1:0-119782 GCF_019049615.1 Rahnella sp. BCC 1045
TCGCAAGGAATCTTATGCGGCGCGGGAGGCGTATATTACGTCTTCCCGCTGAAGAGTCAAGAGATTATTCATTCGAACTTTCATCTTTTTCTCTTCCTGTCCGAGCGACTTGTCAGTCGTTGTTCCCGGTCAGTGGAGGCGCATTATAGGGAGTTCTCAGAAGGCCGCAACCCCTAATTTCAATTATTTTATCAACCGTTCACTAATTCAACAATTTCGCCCGAACTGGATAATAAACAATCTAAATCGACCCAAAAAGCGTCAGTTTAAAGCCAGAGGCTGGCGTAAACTCTCCTTTATAATAAGAGAAAGACATTCAGGAATACCTTACATGCTACTCAATGCACATCAACAGGCTGCTCAACGTAACCTTTCTTATTTACTGGCGGAGAAGATTGCACAGCGCATTTTGTCTGGCGAGTATCCGGAGGGTTCTATCCTTCCTGGTGAAAACGAGCTGGGTGAGATTTTTGGCGTCAGCCGGACAGCGGTGCGTGAAGCGGTCAAAACGTTAACTGCAAAAGGGATGCTATTACCGCGGCCACGTATTGGTACGCGGGTGATGCCACAGTCCAGCTGGAATTTCCTCGATCAGGAATTACTGACCTGGTGGATGACGCGTGAGAACTTTGATGAAGTGATGGCGCATTTTATTGTTTTGCGCCGGGCGCTGGAGCCACAGGCTTGTGCTCTTGCGGCCATCTCAGCCACGCAGGAGCAAAAGCATCAGCTCTCTCTATATATGTCAGAGATGCGCCAGCTGCATAAGCGCTTTGACCGGGAACGCTGGATAACCGTCGATACACAGTTCCACCAGCTAATCTATGAAGCAGGAAAAAACCCTTTCCTGACTTCATTTTCGAATTTGTTCAGTTCTGTCTACCAGAGTTATTTCCGGGCCATCACGGAGAATGAAGTTATCAGGCTGGAACATCATCAGCGCCTGACGGACGCAATCCTTGCAGGCAATGCGAAAGCCGCATTACAGGAATGCCACCGTCTGTTACTTGCTGATGAGTGATCCCACGGACTGGCGTACAACCAGTTCCGGCGTCAGCACTAAAACCTGAGGCTCTGATTCAGGCTCTTGCAGACGATGTAATAATGCATCGACGGCCAGTTCGCCCAGCGAGTCTTTGGGCTGATGGATGGTGGTTAGCGGAGGCATCAGATATTGCGCCAACTGAATGTCATCGTATCCTACGACAGCGACTTCATCGGGCACGCGTAATCCGCGCTGATAAAGTGCCTGATAGATGCCCACGGCCATCGCATCATTGCTGGCAAAAACGGCATGAGGCGGTTCGGGCAACATAAGCAACTGCTCCATCGCCACCAGACCGCCGCCAAATTCAAAGTCACTGCTGACTTCATAACCCGGCGGGATCTCCAGCCCGGCTTTTTTCATGGCCTGACGATATCCGTTCAGCCGTTCCTGCGCCGTCGTTTTGTCCAGCGGGCCGGTGATGCAGGCAATGCGGCTATATCCATGACGGATTAAATAGTCCGTCGCCATTTCTCCACCCAGCAGCGCGTTATCCTGAATGATGTCGATGGCACCATCGAAAGGCGACCAGTCCATCATCACAATGGGTAATGACGGATAACGGCTGATAGCTTCTTTCGAAGGCCGGTGGTTTTCAGTACACATGATCAGTAACCCGTCGACGCGCTTTTGCAAAAGCGTTTCCAGGCTGCGGTTCATGCGTTCTGCGTCCCCGTCGGTGTTACAGAGGATCAGACTATAACCGCGTTCATAGCAACTGCGTTCAACGCCACGAACAACTTCGGAATAAAACGGGTTACTGCTGGCGGTCAGCAACATTCCGATGGTGCGGGTTTGATTGAGTTTAAGGCTTCGGGCTAACGCGGAAGGGGCATAGTTAAGTTGTTCAACAGCGGCATTCACTTTGTCGGCAATGGATTCGCTGACAAAGCGATTTTTATTGATGACATGAGAGACTGTAGAGGTTGAAACGCCCGCAAGGCGGGCGACATCTTTCATGGTGGCCAATCAGGCCTCCTGTTGTGCAAGAAAATCGTCGATTTCTTTACGCCACGGAACCGAGGGCTGCGCGCCAGGACGTGTTACGGCTATCGCGGCAGCGGCATGGGCGAAACGCACGGCGCTGTCCATGGCTTTGCCTTCAAGCAAAGCCGTGACTAATGCACCGTTGAAGGTATCACCGGCGGCGATGGTATCCACAGCTTTCACGCGGAACCCGGCAACCTGCTTGCCTTCACCGTTCTGGCTAAGCCAAACACCTTTACTTCCCATCGTAATAATGACCGTCGCGATACCCTTATCATGCAGTACGCGGGCGGCGCGTGTGGCGTCATCGTTATTTTCGACTTTAATCCCCGTCAGCTTTTCGGCTTCGGTTTCGTTTGGGGTGATCATATCCACCCGCGCCAGCAATTCATCAGGCAGTTTACAGGCCGGTGCCGGATTAAGGATAACCTGCGTGTCATTGTCTTTAGCCAGCTTCGCCGCTGCAATAACCGTTTCCAGGGGAGATTCCAACTGCATCAGCAAGGCTGAAGCGCCGATTACGTTTTGTTTGTAACGCTCAAGATAGTCAGGCGTGACGGCTTTGTTTGCCCCCGCATCGATACCAATGACATTCTCACCTTCCGCATTCACAAAAATCAGCGCTACGCCGGTGGTTGTCTCTTTGATAGCTTCGATAGGTTGCGTATTAATGTGGTCACTCGCCAGCTGCTTGCGAACACGCTCGCCAATATCGTCATCACCGACACAGGCAATAAATGAAATATCAGCGCCACTGCGACCGGCGGCGACCGCCTGGTTTGCACCTTTGCCGCCGAAAGCCACGGTGTATTGCTTACCGATTACGGTTTCACCCGGTTGCGGGAAATGGTTGATATTCAAAATATGGTCGGCATTGATACTGCCGAGAACCACCAGTTTGCCTGTCTTCACGTGTTGCTCCCTGAGTTAAATAGCGCCCCCGTAAGGAGGCACGCAGATACAGCGTCAATATTACGGCTGAGCAACCAGTTTCAAATCAACAGGGATAACCGCCGGAACTTTTTCGCCTTTCAGCACTTTGTCTGCGGTTTGGACGCCGATTACGCCGATTTGTTCAGGACGCTGTGCCACAGTAGCGCCCATTTTGCCGCCGTTGACCGCTTTGATGCCGTCTTCTGTGCCGTCGAAACCGACAACCAGCACGTCAGTTTTACCGGCAGTCTGCAGGGCACGCAATGCGCCGAGTGCCATTTCATCATTCTGAGCAAAGACCGCCTGCACGTCCTGATGCGCAGTCAGCAGGTTTTGCATAACGTTCAGACCTTTGGTACGGTCGAAGTCAGCAGGCTGGCTGGCCAGGATCTGGAAGTGGTGTTTTTGAGCGGCTTCTGCGAAACCTTTACCACGTTCGCGGGCAACAGACGTCCCGGCAATCCCTTCCAGTTCGATAACTTTCGCGTTATCGCCCAGTTTCTTAGCAATGTAATCACCGGCCATCTGGCCGCCAAAGGCGTTATCAGAAGCCACGTGGCTGGCGACAACGCCCTTGGTCGCCTGACGGTCAAGGGTGATCACCGGGATTTTAGCCTGGTTGGCCATCGCTACGGCGTTACCTACCGCGTCAGAATCCGTCGGGTTGATCAGCATCAGCTTGGTGCCGCGAACGGTCAGGTCTTGCACGTTCGCCAGCTCTTTCGCCGGGTTGTTCTGAGAATCAAGCACTACCAGGTTGTAGCCCAGTTTATCGGCTTCTTTTTGCGCGCCGTCTTTCATAGAAACGAAGAACGGGTTGTTCAGAGTAGAAACGACCAGCGCAATGGTATCTTTCGCCAGAACGTTAGCACTGAAAGAAGCGGTGATCGCTGCGGCGGAAACCCAGACAGCCAGTTTTTTCATATTCATGGTCATAAGTCCTGTAGGAGAGTTTATTTGTTGCTTTTGTTATCCACCAGAACCGCCAGCAGAATGACGACTGCTTTTACGATCATCTGGTAGTAGGAAGAAACACCTAATAAGTTCAAACCGTTATTCAGGAAGCCAAGGATCAAAGCACCGATCAGGGTGCCTACAATACGTCCTTTCCCGCCAGAGAGGCTGGTTCCCCCTAATACCACAGCGGCAATGGCATCCAGCTCGTAACCGGTACCTGCGTTAGGCTGCGCAGAAGACAGACGCGCCACTTCGATGATACTGGCCAGAGCCGCCAGCAATCCGCACAGGGAGTAGACGATAATTTTGACTTTATCGACGCTGATACCTGACAGACGCGTCGCGGATTCATTACCGCCCAGCGCGTAGATATAACGCCCCAAGCGTGTGTGATGGAGCATGTACCAGGCGGCAATAAACACGACGGCCATCAGCCAGACCGGCGTCGGAATGCCCAGCGGACGTCCGATACCAAACCAGCCGAATACGTCTGCCACATCGTTAAAACCGGTGCTGATCGGGCTGCCGTTGGTATAAACCATCGTGATACCGCGCAGCAGTAACATCATGACCAGCGTGGCGATAAACGCCTGCACCTTGCCTTTAGCGACAATCAAACCCGTGACAGCGCCGACACCTGCACCCAGCGCCAGCGCGCCCGCCACTGCGACTAAAGCATTCACTTCCAGCCCGACAATTGAAGCCGCCACCGCGCCGGTCAGCGCCAGCAGAGATCCGACGGATAAATCAATGCCGGAAGTGAGGATCACCAGCGTCATACCGACCGCCATAATGGCGTTAACCGACGTTTGCTGAAGGATGTTAAACAGGTTATTGAGCGTGAAGAAATTCGGGCTCATGGAAGAAACCACGGCAATCAACACCAGCAGTGCAATCAGAGACTTTTGCTCCAACAACCACTCTTTACTGATCCAGCGCTTTTTGGCTGGCAATGTCTGAGAACTCATATCTGATTACTCCTGCGTCACGCCGTATTGCTTGCCGACAGCGGCTGCCATCAACACTTCTTGCGTAGCCTGTTCTATCGGGAATTCACCGCTTAAATGACCTTCATGCATCACCAAAATCCGGTCACTCATGCCGATCACTTCCGGCATTTCTGAGGAAACCAAAATGATGCTCAGCCCTTCGCGCTTGAACTGGTTTATAAGCTGGTAAATCTCTTTTTTGGCACCCACGTCAACGCCGCGCGTCGGTTCGTCCAGGATCAGGACTTTTGGCCGTGTCATTAATCCGCGGGCAATCGCCACTTTTTGCTGATTACCCCCGGAAAGCAGGCCAATGGTCTGCATCATTGATGGCGTTTTAATATTGAAGAGGCGGATAAAGTCGCCGACGGCTTGCTGTTCTTCCGCATGTTTGAGTCGTCCGCCGCCGTGGCTGAAATAACGCAAAGCGGTCAGCGACATATTTTCTTTCACAGACATGCCCAGCACTAAACCATCACGCTTACGGTCTTCAGAGATATAAACGATGCCGTTCGCCAGCCCGTCCTGCGGTGAATGGGTGACGACTTCGCGCCCATCAAGCGACACATAGCCACTTTTACGCGGCAACGCGCCGTAGAGAATTTTCATCAGTTCGGTACGGCCTGCGCCCATCAAACCGGAAATCCCGAGAATTTCACCGCTGTGCAGATCAAAACTGACGTTATCCACACCCGGCCCGCTGACATCACGTACCTGCAGACGCAGCGCACCGCGCTGATGATTAATACGCGGGTACTGTTCTTCGAGGCGGCGACCGACCATCATTTCAATCAGCGAGTCTTCTTCCAGCGAACTGACCGGACGCTCTGCGATAAACTGACCGTCACGGAATACGGTCACGTCATCACAGATTTCGAAGATTTCTTTCATACGGTGAGAGATATACACCACGCCACAACCCGCAGCTTTCAGCTCGCGGATCACGCTAAATAAAGAGGCAGTTTCGGTGTCGGTCAGGGCATCCGTCGGTTCATCCATGATGATGACTTTGGACTCAAAGCTCAGCACCTTGGCAATTTCGACCATCTGCTGGTCGCCAATTGATAATTCGCCCACCAGACGATTGCTTTTGTAGCGCAAGTTCAGGCGTGCCAGCAGTTTATCGGCTTCGGCATACATCTTTTTCCAGTTAATGCGGCCAAAACCGTTCACAAACTCCCGGCCCAGAAAGATGTTTTCAGCGATGGTCAGCTGTGGGATCAGGTTTAATTCCTGATGGATGATCCCAATTCCGGCTTCCTGAGAAGCTTTCGGGCCATTAAACGCCGCTTCCTTACCGAGAAAATGTACTGAGCCGGCATCTTTCTGGTAGATGCCGGTCAGCACTTTCATCATGGTGGACTTGCCCGCGCCGTTTTCTCCCACCAGCGCCATCACACGTCCCGGATAGACGCTGAGCGCCGCGCCGGAGAGTGCTTTCACGCCAGGAAAGGCTTTATCAATGCCTGTCAGTTGCAGCAAAGGTTGCATAAAGACCTCAGAAGGTTACGCCGGCACACAGAATAATGTTCGCGTAGGGCGAACATTCCCCGCTGCGGATCACAGCCCGACTTTTTTCGCTTTGCGCTTTGAATGCCTCATGACTGACGTAATCCAAAGCAATGGTGTTTCCCTGGTGTTGTTCGAGTTGTGTCAATCGGGCGAGTAACGCTTCATGGAGTTGAGGATTTTTAGTGAGGATTTCCTCTGCGAGGATAGCCCGCTCAACCTGCATCTCGTGTGTCACTACCTCTAAGACTTGTAAAAAGGTGGGCACTCCCTGAGTTAGCGCCAGATCGATGCGTTGGCAAGCTGCTGGCACCGGAAGTCCGGCATCGCCAATAACCAGCTGATCGGTGTGACCTAACCGGGCAATAACATTTGAGATTTCGGCATTTAACAGCGGTGACTTCTTCATTGTGTACTCCTACAGCGAAACGTTTCGCTCACGGATGAGTTTATGAGACTCAGCGGGCAAGGCAACGAAGATGTGATGGAATTGTGATCAGCGTCGAAACGTTTCGCTGAATGATTCAGAAACCACGCAGAAATTTGAGTTTGGTGATTATTAAAGGGGGTGAAGAAATAAAACAGGGCACCCGAAGGCACCCTGTGAGCGGCAGAAAAAAGCGTTAAATTTCTACCTGTGTACCGAGTTCGATCACGCGGTTCGGCGGAATTTCAAACTGATCCGGTGCCCGCAATGCGTTACGGCTAAGCGCCATAAAGAGTTTGCCACGGAAGTAGAGATACCACGGGCGCTTGGTCAGGATCAGCGATTCGTGCGACATAAAGAACGAGGTTTCCATCATCCGGCACGGCAATCCTTCCAGACCACAGCGGTGGAAGACTTCTTCCACATTCGGCGTTTCTTTAAATCCATAACTCGCCACCACGCGCCAGAATGTCGGCGAAAGCTGCTCAATGGTGACGCGCCGGACGTTATGCACATAAGGCGCATCTTCCGTTCGCAACGTCAGCAGGACAACACGCTCATGCAACACTTTGTTGTGTTTGAGGTTATGCAGCAGCGCAAACGGGATCACGTTGATGGCGCGCGACATATATACCGCCGTGCCCGGAACACGAACCGGCGGGGATTTTTCCAGGGACGCGATCATCGCTTCCAGAGAATTGCCGTGTTCGTTCATGCGGCGCATAAGGCGGAAGCGCTCGCTTTTCCAGGTGGTCATGACGATAAACATGCACAGGCCGAGCGTCAGCGGCAACCAGCCACCGGAGAACAGTTTCGTGGCGTTCGCGGCAAACAGCGGGATATCCATAAACAGCAGACCGATCAACAAAATCCCAACCAGAAACGGTTTCCAGTGCCAGTTTTTGAGCGCCACCGTGCAGGAAAGAATACTGGTCAGCACCATCGTACCGGTCACGGCGATACCGTACGCCGCCGCCAGATTGCTCGAATGCTCGAAGCTGGCGATCACGATAACCACCGCGAAATACAGCAGCCAGTTAATCGCAGGGATGTAGATCTGACCCGCTTCCATTTCTGAGGTGTGGATAATACGCATCGGCGGCAAATAGCCCAGACGCACAGCCTGACGGGTCAGGGAGAACACACCGGAGATAACGGCCTGGGACGCGATAATGGTTGCCAGCGTCGCCAGAATCAGTAAAGGAATCAGCGCCCAGTCAGGTGCAAGCAGAAAGAACGGGTTTTTGATCGACTCCGGGTTTTTCAGCAGCAACGCGCCCTGACCGAAATAGTTCAGCACCAGAGAAGGCAGCACGACGGTGAACCAGGCCAGACGGATAGGGAATTTCCCGAAGTGGCCCATATCGGCATACAGCGCTTCCACACCGGTAATCGACAGAACGACCGCGCCGAGTGCCAGGAAGGAAAACGACTTGTGCTCGATAAAGAAGTTAACCGCCCACATCGGGTTCATGGCGCGCAGCACTTCCGGGTTCTGCATGATGCTGTTCACACCGAGCACCGCCAGCGTCAGGAACCACAGCAACATGACTGGCGCAAAGAGTTTGCCCACGATGCCGGTACCGTGCTTCTGAATAACGAAAAGCAACGTCAGGACAGTAATAGAAAGAGGGACAATATAGGGATCGAGTGAAGGTGCTGCGATTTCAAGACCTTCCATCGCGGAAAGAACGGAAATAGCCGGCGTGATCACCACTTCACCATAGAAGAAACTTCCCCCGATCAGGCCGAGAATGACCAGAACGGCGGTGGTACGTGCCGACGTATTTCTGCCCGCCAGAGACATCAGCGTAAGAATACCGCCTTCACCTGCGTTGTCTGCCCGCATCACATAAGTGAGGTATTTGAGCGAAACAATGAGGATTAACATCCAGAAAATCAGAGAGAGAAAACCAAAAACGACGCTGGGTTCAACGTTGAAACCATAGTGACCAGAAAAGCACTCTCTTAAGGTATAGAGAGGACTGGTACCAATGTCGCCATAGACCACACCAATGGCGGCCAGGGTTACTGCTGGGAGTGACCGTTTATGTTCAGTGCTCATATTTCGTTTCTTTTTTGCTCGAACATCCGTAAGCGATGCGTGCGCTCAGTCTTATGATGCCCACTAAAAGGCGCACAGTATGCACGAATAAATCAGATTGCCTACCCTTAAATGTGCAGCTAAACCGCCATTCAGATGAACGCGGTCACAATTCTGATAATAGAAAATTTTTACTAATCAACAAGCTATAGCGTTAAAAATAAACGTGGCATATCGTCATAAGCCAGTACACTATTCAACAACTAAATGGAAACCGGAAGAGACAGTATGGCGCAATCCCCCCTTCTGGCAGAACGGATAGCCCGTCTTGCTAACGCATTAGAACATGGCCTGTACGAGAGGCAAGATGCCATACGCCTGTGCCTGCTGGCGGCCCTGTGCGGGGAGAGCGTTTTTCTGCTTGGCCCGCCGGGTATTGCAAAAAGTCTGATTGCCCGCCGTCTGAAATTTGCTTTCCGTCACGCACGCGCTTTTGAATATCTTATGACGCGCTTTTCCACGCCGGAAGAAGTCTTTGGTCCGCTGTCGATTCAGGCCCTGAAAGATGAAGGCCGTTATCTGCGTCTGACTGAAGGTTATCTGCCGGAAGCGGAAATTGTTTTCCTGGATGAAATCTGGAAAGCAGGACCGGCCATCCTTAATACGTTGCTTACCGCCATCAACGAACGTCGTTTCCGTAATGGCGAGCGCGAAGATCCTATTCCGATGCGTCTGCTGGTCAGTGCTTCCAACGAATTGCCTGGAGCCGACGGCGGACTGGAAGCATTGTATGACCGCATGCTGATTCGCCTGTGGCTGGATAAAGTGCAGGATAAGCAGAATTTCCGCTTACTGCTGACCAGCCGTAATAATGAAAGCACCAATCCGGTGGCGGAATCCCTGAGTATCAGCGATGAAGAATATCAACAATGGCAGCCGGAGATCGATAAAGTCAATCTTTCAGACAGTTGCTTTGAACTGGTGTTTCAGCTTCGGCAGCGCCTTGATGCACTCGACACGGCGCCTTATGTTTCTGACCGTCGCTGGAAAAAGGCACTCCGCCTGTTGCAGGCCTGCGCCTTCTTCAGCGGCCGGGACACTATTACCCCGATAGATCTGATTCTGCTGAAAGATTGTCTGTGGCATGACCTGAATACCTATCAGCTGCTGCAAACCCAAATCGAGCAACTGATCACCGAACAGGCTTATCAGCAGCAAACCTTGCTGATGAAAATCCAGCAGCTCAACCAACAATGGATGCAATACCAACAGCAACAAAGCTCCCGCCAGTCGGTTAAGCTGAGCAAAAAAGCCGGTATTTTTAGCCGTAAGCCACAATACAGCCTGCCGGATGCGCTTGTTGCCAGCGGAGTGACGCTGTTGCTGCAAACGCCTTTGCATCTGCACGAGATTAAAGTCACGCATCTGCTTTTTGAACGCAGCGTTCTGGAAGAGTGGCTAAATAAAGGTGGCGTTCTGAAAGCCAAACTTAACGGGATTGGTTTTGTTCAAACGGTTGATGCCGAAATCGATGATAAGCAGCAATTACTGGTGCTGGATGTCAGCCGCCAAAGTACGCCGCTGACGCTGCCGGGCAATGAACACATCGCGGTGCCGGACGAAATGAAAAATACGCTGAATGACCTGAACGCAAAACTCGCTCAACAAAGACATGAGTTCGGCCAGCAGCAGAACTGCCTGTTTGTTCCCGCGACGTGGATGGCAAAGATTGAAGCCAGCCTGTTGCAGGTTTCTGAACAGCTCCGCCTCCAGCAACAAACCTTCAGCGGCCACTGATCGTGTTTACACTGGAATCTCTGGATCTTCTGCTGGCGATCAGCGAAGGAGAATTGATCGAGGAACTGATCGTCGGGTTACTGGCCGCGCCAGCCCTGGCGATTTTCCTCGAGAAGTTTCCGAGGCTGAAGCGCGCACTGACCCGGGATCTTCCTGAATGGAAATTACGTCTGCGCCAGAGGATCCACGAAACCCCGGTGCCCCCGGATCTGGCAAAAGAGTTTTATCTCTATCAGCATTGTCAGCAAACTGATGCCGTGACGTTTCAGTCAGAGCTGGGATCCCTGCTTGATGAGCTGGCGCGGCTGAATTCCCCGTTTGCGACCGAAGCCCGTACCTTGCGGGAAAATAATGAAACCTCCCGCACGGCGCAGACCGGTAACAGCTTTCAGACCTTATTCCTCCAGCGCTGGCGCCTGAACCTGACATTCCAGACGGTGAACGTTCATCATCAGTTGCTGGAACAGGAGCAGGAGCAGCTACAGGAAGAATTGTTACAACGCCTCGAACTGAGCAGCGAGTTGTCTCCTTTACTGGCAGAGAACGATACCGCCGCAGGCCGGTTATGGGACATGAGTAAAGGAAAGCGTCTTCGGGGCGATATCCAGTCGCTGGCACGTTTTGGCGCTTTCCTCCAGCAGCAGCCGGAACTGATGAAACTGGCAGAACAGCTCGGGCGCAGCCAGACGGTGAAAACCAGCCCGCATGAAGATGCCAAAATGGAAACGCACCGGCTGATGGTTCGCGAGCCGGCGACGGTGCCGGAAGAAGTGAATGGCATTCATCAGAGCGATGATATTTTGCGTCTGATGCCCACCGAGCTGGGCACATTAGGAATTCCGGAACTGGAATATGAATTTTACCGGCGTCTGCTGGAAAAACGTCTGATGACCTACCGGCTGCAAGGCGACGTCTGGTGCGAAAAAGTCGTGAGGCGTCCGGTGGTCTATCAGCAGCAGGAGCCACAGCCGCGTGGCCCTTTTGTCGTCTGCGTGGACACGTCAGGTTCGATGGGCGGCTTCAATGAGCAATGTGCGAAAGCGTTCTGCCTGGCGCTGCTGAAAATAGCGCTTGCCGATAACCGTAAGTGTTACATCATGCTGTTTGCCAGCGAAGTGATCCATTACGAACTGACTTCTGCCGGCGGGCTGGATCAGGCGTTACGCTTTCTCGGGCAACATTTCCGCGGCGGTACTGATCTGGCTGCCTGCCTGAATGCCACGCTGGACAAACTGGCCTCTCCGCAATGGCACGACGCAGATGCGGTTATCATCTCTGATTTTATCGCCCAGCGCTTACCCGATGAGGTGCAAAGAAAAGTAAAATTGCTGCAACGGGAAAAGCAGCACCGTTTCCACGCGCTGGCAATGTCACACTACGGAAAGCCCGGAATTCTGCGCATATTCGATCATATCTGGCGCTTTGATACCGGCGTTAAAAGCCGCGTTCAGCGACGCTGGCAGAGAAATTAAGCTTAAAGAGAAAGAAAACCATGACTGAAATCTATCAGCTCGACGAGCTGGATCGCGGGATTCTGAACGCCTTGATGGAAAATGCCCGCACACCTTACGCTGAGCTGGCTAAAGTGTTTACCGTCAGCCCGGGAACCATTCACGTACGCGTCGAGAAGATGAAGCAGGCAGGCATCATTACCGGCGCACATATCACCGTGAATCCAAAGCAGCTGGGTTATGACGTTTGCTGCTTTATCGGCATCATTCTCAAAAGTGCCAAGGATTATCCGTCCGCGCTGAAAAAGCTCGAGAGTATAGAAGAAGTGGTGGAAGCCTATTACACCACCGGACATTACAGCATCTTCATTAAGATCATGTGCCGCTCCATTGATTCCCTCCAGCACGTACTTATCAACAAGATCCAGACCATTGACGAGATCCAGTCTACGGAGACCCTGATTTCCCTGCAGAACCCCATCACACGGACTATCCAACCCTGAGTCTCCATTTCTATACCCCTATTATCCACAGGTAGATCCCAGCTCATTCACAGCGTACAATAGCCTCCTTTTCCCGGGTGAGAGCAAAATGGCAGACATTACCCTGATCAGTGGCAGTACGCTTGGCAGCGCCGAATATGTGGCAGAACACGTGGCAGAGAAACTGGAAGAAGCCGGTTTTTCGACCGAGATGTTTCATGGCCCGGAGCTGTATGAAGTCCCGCAGGACGGGATCTGGCTAATGGTGTGTTCAACACACGGTGCGGGTGAACTGCCTGACAATTTGCAGCCCTTTATGGAACAGCTGGAAGATCAGCAACCCGATCTGTCCAAAGTGCGTTTTGGTGCTTTAGGTTTAGGCAGCAGCGAATATGACACTTTCTGTGGTGCGATCGGCGCTTTGGATCAAAAACTGACGTCATTAGGGGCAAAACGGATCGGTGATCGTCTTGAGATCGACGTGACTCAACACGAAATTCCTGAGGATCCGGCCGAGGTTTGGGTGATCAACTGGATTAATTTGATCAAATAAGTGTAAATTTCAGGCGATCAGATGTGGATAAGTATGCCTAAAAGCAGGGTAAAACCCGTAGTTATCCCTCTAACAACTCCTGTACGCTTTTCATGCTGTGTATAACTCTCACTTCTGATCCCAGCTTATACTGTCCAGGATCACCGATCATTCACAGCATTCGATCCTTCTTAGCATACTGATCTTCAAAAACAAAAATGACTTATGCACAGAGGATCGCGATCCTAATAGAAGTATTAATAAGAGATCTTTAAATAAAAAAGATCTTCTTTTAATTAGTGAAGATCCCCGGGGACTTGTGGAACCTCTAAACTTGAGTAGAATCCCTCCTCCCAACGCCATACAAAGAAAGTTCGCTTGAACGCTGAGGTGCAGTCGCATGTTTTATCCGGATCAATTTGACGTCATCATCATAGGTGGTGGTCATGCAGGTACTGAAGCCGCCATGGCTTCTGCCCGCATGGGACGTCAGACCTTATTATTAACCCACAATATCGACACGCTGGGACAGATGTCGTGTAACCCGGCGATTGGCGGGATCGGGAAGGGACATCTGGTTAAAGAAGTGGACGCACTGGGCGGACTGATGGCCACTGCCATCGATCATGCGGGCATTCAGTTTAGGATACTAAACGCAAGCAAAGGTCCTGCCGTAAGGGCAACCCGTGCTCAGGCAGACCGCGTGCTTTACCGCCAGGCGGTCCGTACTGCGTTAGAAAATCAGCCAAACCTGATGATCTTCCAGCAACCTGTTGAAGACCTGATCGTCGAAAACGATCGTGTCGTGGGTGCTGTGACCAAAATGGGCCTTAAATTCCGCGCTAAAGCCGTTGTGCTGACCGTCGGTACTTTCCTTGACGGGAAGATCCACATTGGTCTGGAGAACTACAGCGGCGGCCGTGCAGGGGATCCTCCTGCGATCTCTTTGTCACAGCGTCTGCGTGAATTGCCATTACGCGTCAACCGCCTGAAAACGGGGACACCACCGCGTATTGATGCACGTTCCATTGATTTCAGCGTTCTTTCACAGCAACATGGCGATAATCCGGCGCCGGTATTCTCGTTCATGGGGAATGTGTCGCAACATCCGCGCCAGATCCCGTGTTATATGACCTATACCAATGAAAAAACCCATGACGTGATCCGTAATAATCTGGATCGCAGCCCGATGTATGCGGGGATCATCGAAGGGATCGGCCCGCGCTACTGCCCGTCGATCGAAGATAAAGTCATGCGTTTTGCCGATCGCAATTCTCATCAGATCTTCCTCGAACCGGAAGGCCTGACCAGCAATGAAGTTTATCCGAACGGGATTTCGACCAGCCTGCCATTCGATGTACAGATGCAAATCGTCCGCTCAATGCAGGGGATGGAAAATGCGGTCATCGTTCGTCCAGGCTACGCCATTGAATACGACTTCTTCGATCCACGTGATCTAAAACCGACGCTGGAAAGTAAATTTATCGCTGGTCTGTTCTTTGCTGGACAGATCAACGGCACCACCGGTTACGAAGAAGCTGCTGCACAGGGCTTGCTGGCGGGGATGAACGCAGCCTGTTGCGCCACCGAGCAGGAAGGCTGGGCCCCACGTCGCGATCAAGCGTATCTCGGTGTGTTGGTTGATGACCTGTGTACGCTGGGCACCAAAGAACCGTACCGCATGTTTACCTCTCGTGCCGAGTACCGCCTGATGCTGCGGGAAGATAATGCTGATTTACGCCTGACTGAAAAAGGCCGTGAATTAGGTCTGGTTGATGATGCACGCTGGGCGCGTTTTAACGAAAAACTGGAAATGATCGAACAGGAACGTCAGCGCCTGCGTGGCATTTGGGTGAACCCGCACCATGCGCAGGTTGACGAAATCAACGCACATCTTTCTGCTCCGCTTTCTAAAGAAGCCAGTGCGGAAGAGCTGCTGCGTCGTCCTGAAATGACGTATGAGCTGATCACGCGTCTCTCTCCGTTTTCCCCGGCAGTTCCTGACGTCCAGGCGGCAGAACAGGTTGAGATTCAGATTAAGTACGAAGGCTATATCGCCCGTCAGCAGGAAGAGATCGAAAAACAGCAGCGCAACGAAAACACTGTGTTGCCAATAGATCTTGATTATCGCCAGGTGAATGGTCTTTCGAATGAAGTGATCGCCAAGCTTAACGATCACAAGCCGACCTCCATTGGTCAGGCATCACGGATTTCCGGCATTACACCGGCTGCGATTTCCATTTTGCTGATCTGGCTTAAAAAACAGGGCTTACTGCGCCGCAGTGCCTGAACCACATCTTTACTGACCGCTCTTTAAACTTGAAGAGCGGTCAATTCTTGCTTTTCCCACTTTTATGGCTGTTTTATCATTTCTAAACCGGGCTGTTTCCGGCAAATCGACTCTGTCTGAGGATTTCACTGTGCAAAAGAAACTGGACTCGCTGCTTGCTGCGGCAGGAATAGCGTTACCCGATCAGCAAAAACATCAACTGATTGGCTATGTCGAGCTGCTGCATAAGTGGAACAAGGCTTACAACCTGACTTCTGTACGTGATCCGATGCAAATGCTGGTGCGCCATATTATGGACAGCATTGTGGTGAACGAGCATTTGCAAGGCAGCCGTTTCATTGATGTGGGAACAGGACCGGGTCTGCCGGGCATTCCGCTCGCTATTGTCCGCCCTGATTCACATTTCACGCTGCTGGACAGCCTGGGTAAGCGCGTACGCTTCCTGCGTCAGGTTCAGCATGAGCTGGGTCTGAAGAACATTGAGCCAGTGCAAAGCCGCGTTGAAGAGTTTGAGCCAGCGCCACCATTTGATGGCGTGATCAGCCGGGCATTTGCTTCCTTGCAGGACATGTTGTCATGGTGCCACCATCTGCCTCAGAAAGGGCAGGGGCGTTTTTATGCCCTCAAAGGCGTGCAGCCGGATGATGAGCTGAACGCACTGCCGCAAGGTATCACTCTGGAAAACGTCATAAAATTGCAGGTTCCGGAACTTGACGGAGAACGTCATCTGGTAATTCTGACTGCAAACTAAAGTTGAGTTTTATCAAATAATCCTTAAAAAACGTATGTGTTATCAGAGTTAAAATGAGCAGGCTAATTAAATAGCGTCACCGGCCTCTCAATTACTGATTTTTTACACACTGATAGCATTTCAGTGATGTTTTTATTTTAATCCGGGACGTAATAGTCACTTTTGAAATTGAACAATCGTCAACCTGCTGATATTCAACTTGTAATGAAAATGTTGTTATTTGTTGGGTTGTTGTATCAATAAATCGTGCCTATTTTTAAATAAGATTGATTATCAAACATAGAATTCTTAACGTGCTGATTTTTATATATTTTAAAAGGCCTGATTAGCTAAAGACATTCAAACAGCGCAAGGTATATAAAGAGGTCTGGGTTAATTATGTGATCCAGTGCACGCTTCTTTGTCAGGTGATGAAATAACCGAAGCAAAGTAAAAAGGACAAATTCAGCTATAGTTTGGTGGTCAAAATAGTGATGAAGCGGAAAATTTAAATAATTGTTCACCTTTTCGCTACTTATCCATTGAATTCGTTCCAGTGCCCCGTATAATTTGCTCGGTTTTTGCTGCTTGACTCAAAACAGTAAAGGCAGTGATATACGGCCTTCAGAATACCTCCAGCTAGGTACTTGATACGGAGAGAACAAACGTCATGTCTGTATCCGGTATTTTACACAGTGCCAATAGTGTGAAGGTTGCCAGAAAGCTGTTAATACTGCAGTTATTGACCTTTGTTCTGCTCAGCGCTGTATTTGGCTTTAAAAGCCTGGAATGGACCACATCGGCCCTTATGGGTGGTTTGGCCGCCTGGGTGCCAAATGTACTGTTTATGCTGTTTGCATGGCGCCACCAGGCGCAAACAACGGTCTCTGGACGGGTTGCCTGGTCCTTTGCTATCGGGGAAGCGCTGAAGGTTCTGGTTACGGTGATCTTAATGATTGTCGCACTTGGCCTGTTTAAGGCGGTTTTTGCCCCGTTGGGGTTGGCCTATTTATCGGTGTTGATGACTCAGATTTTGGCACCGGCCGTCATTAACAGTTACCGAACTTAACTACTAAAGGGTAAGAGGCATCATGTCTGCATCAGGAGAAATCTCTACTCCACAAGAGTATATCAGTCACCATCTGACCCAGCTTCAGATCGGGACGGGATTCTGGTCGATTAACATCGATTCGATGTTTTTCTCCGTGTTCCTCGGAGTACTCTTTCTGGTTATCTTCCATCGCGTAGCCAAAAACGCCACCAGCGGTGTCCCGGGTAAGCTGCAAACTGCAGTCGAACTGGTCGTTGGTTTCGTCGACAGCAGCGTGCGTGACATGTATCACGGCAAAAGCAAAGTGATTGCACCTCTCGCGCTGACCGTCTTCGTCTGGGTGTTTATGATGAACCTGATGGATTTGCTGCCAATCGATTTGCTGCCGACTATCGGTGAGAGAGTCCTTGGTCTGCCAGCGCTGCGTGTGGTTCCTACGGCTGACGTGAACATTACGTTATCCATGGCGCTTGGCGTATTCATTCTGATTCTTTTCTATAGCATTAAGATGAAAGGCTTTGGCGGTTTCATTAAAGAACTGACAATGCAGCCATTCAATCATCCGGTTTTCATTCCGATTAACCTGATTCTTGAAGGTGTCAGCCTGCTGTCTAAACCAGTTTCACTGGGTCTGCGACTGTTTGGCAATATGTATGCGGGTGAGTTGATCTTCATCCTTATTGCTGGCCTGTTGCCGTGGTGGTCACAGTGGATCCTGAATGTGCCTTGGGCCATTTTCCACATCCTGATCATTACGCTACAAGCCTTTATTTTCATGGTTCTGACGATTGTCTATCTCTCGATGGCATCTGAAAAACACTGATTTTCTTTCAACACTACTGCGTTTTAACTGAAACAAACTGGAGACTGTCATGGAAAACCTGAGTATGGATCTGCTGTACATGGCTGCCGCTGTGATGATGGGCCTGGCGGCAATCGGTGCTGCGATCGGTATCGGCATCTTGGGTGGTAAATTCTTGGAAGGTGCTGCACGTCAGCCTGACCTGATCCCTCTGTTGCGTACACAGTTCTTTATCGTTATGGGTCTGGTCGATGCAATCCCAATGATTGCTGTTGGTCTGGGTCTGTACGTGATGTTTGCTGTCGCCTAACACTGAGTTCGCTCAGCGTTAAACGAACTACATCAAATATTTCACTTTGAAAGAGGCATTGTGCTGTGAATCTTAACGCAACAATCCTCGGCCAGGCTATCGCGTTTGTCCTGTTTGTCGTGTTCTGTATGAAGTACGTATGGCCGCCAATTATGGCTGCCATCGAAAAACGTCAGAAAGAGATTTCTGAAGGTTTATCTTCTGCAGAACGTGCAAAAAAAGAACTGGATTTAGCGCAAGCCGATGCGACCGACCAACTGAAGAAAGCCAAAGCTGAAGCTCAGGTAATCATCGACCAGGCGAACAAGCGTAAAGCACAGATCGTCGACGAAGCGAAGACCGAAGCCGAGCAGGAACGTAACAAGATCGTAGCGCAAGCTAAGGCAGAGATTGACGCCGAACGCCAACGCGCCCGCGAAGAGTTGCGTAAACAGGTCGGGATTTTGGCCATTGCTGGCGCCGAGAAGATCATCGAACGTTCCGTGGATGAAGCTGCTAACAGCGACATCGTTGATAAACTGGTCGCTGAACTGTAAGGAGGGAGGGGCTGATGTCTGAATTTGTAACTGTAGCTCGCCCCTACGCCAAAGCAGCTTTTGACTTTGCCGTTGAGCACCAAAGCTTAGATCGCTGGCAGTCCATGTTAGCGTTCACGGCTGAAGTCACGCGCAATGAACAGATTGAAGAACTGCTTTCCGGTGCTAGCGCGCCAGAAACTTTGTCTAAAACGTTTATTGCCGTATGTGGTGAACAACTCGACGACGCAGGCCAGAACCTGATTAAGGTAATGGCCGAAAATGGACGTTTACGCGTTCTTCCTGAAGTGTTGCAGCAGTTCATCGAACTGCGTGCCTCACTGGAGGCGATTGCTGAAGTTGATGTGACCTCAGCAAATCCACTGACGGAAGAACAGCAGGCAAAAATTGCTGCTGCGATGGAAAAACGTCTGTCTCGCAAAGTTAAGCTGAATTGCAAAATTGACAAGTCTGTTCTTGCCGGTGTCATTATCCGTGCAGGTGATATGGTGATTGATGGCAGCGTTCGCAGTCGTCTTGAACGCCTGGCAGACGTCTTGCAGTCTTAAGGGGACTGGAGCATGCAACTGAATTCCACCGAAATCAGCGAACTGATAAAGCAGCGCATTGCTCAGTTCAATGTAGTGAGCGAAGCTCACAATGAAGGTACTATCGTTTCCGTCAGTGACGGGATCATCCGCGTGCACGGCCTGGCCGATGTCATGCAAGGCGAAATGATTGCGCTGCCGGGTAACCGCTACGCTATCGCCCTGAACCTGGAGCGCGACTCTGTAGGTGCCGTTGTAATGGGCCCTTACGCTGACCTCGCCGAAGGTATGAAAGTAAAATGTACGGGTCGTATCCTGGAAGTTCCAGTAGGCCGTGGCCTGCTGGGCCGCGTTGTTAACACCCTGGGTGCGCCAATTGACGGTAAAGGTCCGGTAGAGCACGACGGCTTCTCAGCTGTTGAAGCAATCGCACCGGGCGTTATCGAACGCCAATCCGTAGACCAGCCTGTGCAGACAGGTTATAAGTCCGTTGACGCCATGATCCCAATCGGTCGTGGTCAGCGTGAACTGGTCATCGGTGACCGTCAAACCGGTAAAACTGCTCTGGCTATTGATGCGATCATCAACCAGCGTGATTCCGGCATCAAATGTATCTATGTGGCTATCGGCCAGAAAGCGTCCACCATTTCTAACGTGGTTCGTAAACTGGAAGAGCACGGCGCACTGGCAAACACCATCGTTGTTGTTGCAACTGCATCAGAATCTGCTGCACTGCAATACCTGGCACCGTACTCCGGTTGCGCAATGGGTGAATACTTCCGTGACCGCGGCGAAGACGCACTGATCGTTTATGATGACCTGTCTAAACAGGCTGTTGCTTACCGTCAGATTTCCCTGTTGCTTCGTCGTCCACCAGGTCGTGAAGCTTACCCAGGCGATGTTTTCTATCTCCACTCCCGTCTGCTGGAACGTGCTGCGCGTGTAAACGCCGATTACGTTGAAGCATTCACCAAGGGTGAAGTGAAAGGCAAAACCGGTTCCCTGACTGCGCTTCCAATCATTGAAACGCAAGCAGGCGACGTTTCCGCGTTCGTTCCGACTAACGTAATTTCGATTACCGATGGTCAGATCTTCCTGGAATCAAACCTGTTCAACGCCGGTATTCGTCCTGCGGTTAACCCGGGTATTTCGGTATCCCGTGTTGGTGGTGCTGCTCAGACTAAGATCATGAAAAAACTGTCCGGTGGTATTCGTACCGCACTGGCACAGTATCGTGAACTGGCTGCGTTCTCGCAGTTCGCATCAGATCTGGACGAAGCAACGCGTAAACAGCTGAACCATGGTCAGAAAGTGACCGAGCTGCTGAAACAGAAACAATACGCTCCGATGTCTATCGTTGCGCAGTCTCTGATCATCTTCGCAGCAGAACGTGGTTACCTGGAAGACGTTGAATTGTCTAAAGTCGGTAGCTTCGAAGCGGCACTGTTGGCTTACGCCGACCGTGAGCACGGCGAGCTTCTGCAGCAAATCAACCAAACTGGTGCGTATAACGATGAGATCGAGGGGAAATTCAAAAACATCCTCGATACCTTCAAAGCAACCCAGTCCTGGTAATACTAAACGGCCCTGCTGCCCTGCTTTTAGCAGATAAGCAGCAGGCCGTTTGGTCATGAGGAGAAGCAGAGATGGCCGGCGGAAAAGAGATACGTAGTAAGATCGGCAGCGTGCAGAACACGCAAAAGATCACTAAAGCGATGGAAATGGTCGCCGCCTCCAAAATGCGTAAAACGCAGGATCGCATGGCGGCCAGCCGTCCTTATGCAGAAACCATTCGTGAAGTGATTGGTCACCTCGCGCTCGGGAATCTGGAATACAAGCACCCTTACCTGGATGAACGTGAAGTTAAACGCGTCGGGTATCTGGTGGTGTCTACTGACCGTGGTCTTTGTGGTGGTCTGAACATTAACTTGTTCAAAAAACTGCTCACAGAGATGAAAGATTGGTCCGCGAAAGGCGTTGAGGTTGACTTAGCCCTGATCGGTTCCAAAGCAGCTTCTTTCTTCGGATCCGTTGGGGGCAACGTTGTTGCTCAGGTGACTGGCATGGGGGATAACCCTTCCCTGTCAGAGCTGATCGGACCGGTGAAAGTGATGTTGCAAGCTTTCGACGAAGGTCGTTTAGACAAGTTATGCGTTGTTAGCAACAAATTCGTCAATACCATGTCTCAGGAACCACGCATCGTTCAGTTGTTGCCTCTGCCACCGGCAGAAGACGGCGAACTGGCGAAGAAATCCTGGGATTACCTGTATGAGCCGGACCCTAAAGCACTGCTGGATACCCTCCTGCGCCGCTATGTGGAATCTCAGGTTTATCAGGGCGTCGTAGAAAACCTGGCCAGCGAACAGGCCGCGCGAATGGTAGCGATGAAAGCCGCAACCGATAACGGCGGCAGCCTGATCAAAGAGCTGCAGTTGGTATACAACAAAGCTCGTCAGGCCAGCATCACTCAGGAACTCACCGAGATCGTCGGGGGAGCCTCCGCGGTTTAAGCTAGGTTTACGAATTACGTAGAGGATTCAAGATGGCTACTGGAAAGATTATCCAGGTAATCGGCGCCGTGGTGGACGTCGAGTTCCCTCAGGATGCGGTACCGAACGTGTACCATGCTCTTGAGGTAGAAAACGGTACCTCCAAGCTGGTGCTGGAAGTTCAGCAACAGTTAGGCGGTGGCGTTGTTCGTTGTATCGCAATGGGTACATCAGATGGCTTGCGTCGCGGTCTGAAAGTGAACAACCTGGAACACCCAATTGAAGTTCCGGTGGGTGTTGCAACACTGGGTCGTATCATGAACGTATTGGGTGAACCAATCGACATGAAAGGTGAAATCGGCGAAGAAGAACGTCGTGCAATTCACCGTGCTGCGCCTTCTTATGAAGAGCTGGCAAACTCCCAGGAATTGCTGGAAACCGGTATCAAAGTTATGGACCTGATGTGCCCGTTCGCTAAGGGCGGTAAAGTCGGTCTGTTCGGTGGTGCGGGTGTAGGTAAAACTGTAAACATGATGGAGCTGATCCGTAACATCGCGATCGAGCACTCCGGTTATTCTGTGTTTGCAGGTGTGGGTGAACGTACTCGTGAGGGTAACGACTTCTACCACGAAATGACCGAATCCAACGTTATCGACAAAGTTTCCCTGGTCTATGGTCAGATGAATGAGCCACCAGGTAACCGTCTGCGCGTTGCACTGACCGGTCTGACCATGGCGGAGAAATTCCGTGATGAAGGTCGTGACGTACTGCTGTTTGTTGACAACATTTACCGTTACACCCTGGCAGGTACCGAAGTGTCTGCACTTCTGGGCCGTATGCCATCAGCGGTAGGTTATCAGCCAACGCTGGCGGAAGAGATGGGCGCTCTGCAAGAACGTATCACCTCTACCAAAAGTGGTTCTATCACCTCCGTACAGGCCGTTTACGTCCCTGCGGATGACTTGACTGACCCATCTCCAGCCACCACCTTTGCTCACTTAGATGCAACCGTGGTACTGAGCCGTCAGATCGCGTCTCTGGGTATCTACCCGGCGGTTGACCCACTGGACTCCACCAGCCGTCAGCTGGATCCACTGGTTGTTGGTCAGGAACACTATGATGTGGCTCGTGGCGTGCAGTCTATTCTGCAACGTTACAAGGAACTGAAAGACATTATCGCGATCCTGGGTATGGATGAGTTGTCAGAAGATGACAAACTGGCCGTATCCCGTGCGCGTAAGATCGAACGCTTCCTGTCCCAGCCATTCTTCGTGGCCGAAGTCTTCACCGGTTCTCCGGGCAAGTTCGTATCGCTGAAAGACACCATTCGTGGTTTCAAAGGCATTATGGACGGCGACTACGATCACCTGCCAGAGCAAGCGTTCTACATGGTTGGCACCATTGAAGAAGCAGTGGAAAAAGCCAAGAAACTGTAACGCTAGTTTGTTGTGAGAGAGGATGACATGGCTGAAAAAGCTTACCATCTGGATGTTGTCAGTGCGGAAAAACGTATGTTTGCCGGCATGGTACAGAAAATCCAGGTGACGGGTAGCGAAGGCGAACTGGGTATTTTCCCGGGGCATGCTCCGCTGCTCACCGCCATCAAGCCTGGCATGGTGCGCATTGTTAAAGAACACGGTGAAGAAGAGTATATCTATCTTTCCGGTGGCATCCTTGAGGTGCAGCCGAATGCAACGACCGTGTTGGCTGATACTGCAATCCGTGGGCAAGACCTCGACGAAGCGCGCGCGCTTGAAGCTAAGCGCAAAGCGGAAGAACACATTAGTGGTTCTCACGGCGACGTTGATTACGCTCAGGCGTCAGCGGAACTGGCTAAGGCGATCGCGAAACTTCGCGTTATCGAACTGACCAGAAAAGCGATGTAACAACATCATTGAGAAAAGCGACCTTCGGGTCGCTTTTTTTTTACCTTTAAAAAAGGGTGTTTTCAGCATTTTCCCCAAGGTTAATTTGGGCATCTGGTGGAATACTTGGGTGATTAATGGACATATTACCCTCAGATTTTTTGTTATAGTCTATATCGTGTTCAACCCTTGCGGGCTGCGGTTTGCAGGCGGTTTTTGACGCGAAATATGTAGTAATTCGGTCACATAACGGGTTACTTTTGTCACTCAAATTGGATTTGTCAGGTCATCTATGTCAAACAGCGCACTGAGTGTGGTGATCCTTGCCGCGGGCAAGGGAACACGCATGTATTCCAACCTCCCTAAAGTTCTTCATACATTGGCGGGTAAGCCAATGGTTCAACACGTCATTGATGCGGCCACGCAAGTGGGTGCCAGAAACGTGCATCTGGTCTATGGCCACGGTGGCGATTTACTGAAGAAAACCCTGGCTGGCAGTGAACTGAACTGGGTATTGCAGGCTGAGCAGCTGGGTACCGGACATGCAATGCAACAGGCTGCGCCTTTCTTTGCGGATGACGAAGATGTCCTGATGCTTTACGGCGATGTCCCGCTGATTTCGGTTGAAACGCTGGATAAGTTGCTGAAAGCTAAGCCTGAAGGTGGTATCGGTTTGCTGACCGTCGTGCTGGATGATCCAACCGGCTATGGCCGCATCGTGCGCGAAAATGGCATTGTGACCGGCATCATTGAGCAGAAAGATGCGAATGCTGAGCAGCTTAAAATCCAGGAAATTAACACCGGTATTCTGGTGGCCAACGGTGCATCGTTCAAACGCTGGCTCGGTCAGTTGAACAACAACAACGCGCAGGGCGAATATTACATTACCGACATCATCGCGATGGCACATGCGGAAGGCAATCTGATCGCCACTGTTCATCCGGCGAGAAACAGCGAAGTGGATGGCGTGAATAACCGCCTGCAGCTTTCCCGTCTTGAACGCGTATATCAGACCGAACAGGCCGAACGTCTGCTTCTGGAAGGCGTAATGCTGATGGATCCGGCGCGCTTTGATCTCCGTGGCGAGTTGTCTCATGGGATTGATGTGTTGATCGACACCAACGTCATTATCGACGGCCACGTAAAACTTGGCGATCGCGTGAAAATCGGCGCGGGCTGCGTACTGAAAAACTGCGTGATCGGCGATGACTGCGAAGTCAGCCCTTACAGTGTATTCGAAGATGCGGTGCTGGAAAGCGGGTGTACAGTCGGACCTTTCGCGCGTCTGCGTCCGGGTGCCGAACTGGCTGAAGGCGCTCATGTGGGTAACTTCGTCGAAATCAAAAAAGCGCGCTTGGGGAAAGGTTCGAAAGCAGGACATCTTTCCTATCTTGGCGACGCTGAAATTGGCGACAACGTGAATATCGGTGCGGGGACGATTACCTGCAACTATGACGGCGTGAACAAAAGCAAAACGATTATCGGCAATGACGTCTTTGTCGGATCGGATACCCAGCTGATTGCGCCGGTCACCGTGGGCAATAACGTCACCATCGCTGCCGGAACAACTGTGACGCGCGATGTGCCGGATAACGGCTTGTTGCTAAGCCGTGTGCCGCAGGTACATAAACCTGATTGGCAAAAACCGGTGAAGAAAAAGTAAGCTATTCTGAGGTTTACGTATTCAGGCGCAGTTTTCTGCGCCTGATGTTTGTTTATTGCATTGTGTTTTGGTCTGGGTTTTGTCGTCGAAACTCAGTCCAAAACATAATAATCCCCAACTCTCTACAAGGCTCGGGGAACCGCACGTACACCGGAAAACGGGGCGTGTGGATAAATCAGGTCAGGCATCAAAAAAGGTCCCGAAAGACCTTCTATAGGAATAAAACTGATGTGTGGAATTGTAGGCGCTGTAGCGCAACGCGATATTGCTGAAATTTTGTTGGAAGGTTTACGCCGTCTGGAATACCGCGGTTATGACTCAGCCGGTCTGGCTGTCATTGATACCGACGGGAAAATGGGGCGCCTGCGTCGTCTGGGAAAAGTCCAGATGCTGGCTGAGGCTCTGGATCAACATCCTTTGCACGGCGGTACCGGTATTGCACATACCCGCTGGGCAACGCACGGTGAACCTTCTGAAGCGAACGCACACCCGCATGTGTCTGATTACATTGCGGTAGTGCACAACGGCATTATCGAAAACCACGAACCTTTGCGTGAATTACTGATTGAACGTGGTTACCGTTTTGATTCCGAAACGGATACCGAAGTGATTGCGCATCTGGTGCATTGGGAACAACTTCAGGGCGGCACACTGCTGGAAGTCGTTCAGCGCGTGATCCCTCAGCTGCGCGGCGCTTATGGCACTGTGGTGATGGACCGACGTGATCCGTCCGTTCTGGTCGCAGCCCGTTCCGGCAGCCCGCTGGTGATTGGCCGTGGCGTAGGTGAAAACTTCATTGCCTCCGATCAGCTGGCGCTGTTGCCTGTGACCCGCCGCTTCCTGTTCCTGGAAGAAGGTGATGTGGCTGAAGTTAAGCGCCGCTCCGTCAGTGTCTATGACAAAAATGGTCATGCTGTAGAACGTGCCGAAATCGAATCCAAAGTGCAGTACGACGCCGGTGACAAAGGCGCTTACCGCCACTACATGCAAAAAGAGATTTACGAACAGCCGCTGGCGATTAAAAACACGCTGGAAGGACGTTTCAGCCACGGTGAAGTGAATCTGAGCGAACTGGGCGAAAAGGCGGATGAGATCCTCTCCCGCGTTCAGCATGTTCAGATCATTGCCTGCGGCACGTCATACAACTCCGGTATGGTGGCGCGTTACTGGTTCGAATCACTGGCCGGTATGCCGTGTGATGTCGAGATTGCGTCGGAATTCCGTTATCGCAAATCTGCCGTTCGTCCTGGCAGCCTGATCATCACCCTGTCTCAGTCCGGTGAAACCGCGGACACGCTGGCTGCACTGCGCCTGTCCAAAGAGCTGGGTTATCTCGGTTCTCTGGCCGTGTGTAACGTAGCCGGTTCTTCGCTGGTGCGTGAATCCGATCTGGCGCTGATGACCAAAGCGGGCACGGAAATCGGCGTGGCGTCGACGAAAGCGTTTACCACGCAGCTGACCGTTCTGCTGATGCTGGTGGCACGTATGGGTCGTCTGAAAGGCATGGCACCGCAGGTTGAGCATGACATTGTTCACGCGTTACAGGCGCTGCCTGCGCGTATCGAACAGATGTTGTCGCTGGATAAAACCATCGAATCGCTGGCGGAAGGCTTCTCTGACAAACATCATGCGCTGTTCCTCGGCCGTGGCGATCAATATCCGATCGCGATGGAAGGTGCGCTGAAGCTGAAAGAGATTTCCTATATTCATGCGGAAGCGTATGCGGCAGGCGAGCTGAAACACGGCCCGCTGGCGCTGATTGACGCCGATATGCCGGTGATTGTGGTTGCGCCTAATAACGAACTTCTGGAAAAACTGAAGTCGAATATCGAAGAAGTGCGCGCACGCGGTGGTCTGCTGTATGTCTTCGCCGATCAGGATGCCGGTTTCACCGACAGCGACGGTATGAAAATCATTCAGTTACCGCATGTCGAAGAAATCGTCGCACCGATCTTCTACACGGTCCCGTTACAGCTGCTGTCTTACTATGTCGCGCTGATTAAAGGCACTGACGTAGACCAGCCACGTAATCTGGCCAAATCGGTCACAGTAGAATAAGCCACGCTGGCTTTGAAACTGCCTGCTAAGCGCCCATCTCGGGCGCTTTTTTATTTCTAAAAGGCTAAGGCGTGGTCACGATTCTCCTCTCTCAGGCTTCGTTAGCCGCCACGGATAAGGTATAGTCCGCCTTTTTACGAAGGTGATTTGCTGAATGCTGTCCAACCCCTCCATTCGTCTCAACAAATACATTAGCGAGAGCGGGATCTGCTCACGCCGTGATGCCGATCGTTACATCGAACAGGGAAACGTTTTTATCAATGGCAGACGCGCCTCCGTGGGCGCACAAGTATTTGCCGGTGATGTGGTGAAAGTTAACGGCCAGCTGATTGAACCGCGTGATGAAGAAGATTTAGTGCTTATCGCGCTTAATAAGCCCGTGGGAATCATCACCACAATGGAAGACGGTGAGCGGGACAACATCAGTGATTTCGTTAACCACAGCAAGCGCGTTTTCCCTATCGGGCGTCTGGATAAAGATTCTCAGGGCCTGATTTTACTGACCAACCACGGTGATCTGGTCAATAAAATCCTGCGTGCGGGCAACGACCACGAAAAAGAATATGTCGTAACGGTCAACAAACCGGTGACGGATGAGTTTATTACCGGCCTGGGCGCGGGTGTGCCGATGCTGGGAACGGTGACCAAAAAGTGCAAAGTGAAGAAAGAAGCGCCCTTTGTATTTCGTATCACGCTGGTTCAGGGGCTTAACCGCCAGATCCGCCGTATGTGTAAGCATTTTGGCTTTGAAGTCACCAAGCTTGAGCGTGTGCGGATTATGAACATCAACCTGAAAGGCTTGCCTTTGGGGGAATGGCGTGATTTGACGGACGATGAGCTGGTCGAATTATTCAGACTGACTGAAAACTCAACTTCGGAAGAAAAGCCGGCCAAAAAAACGCAGTCTAAACCTGCTCAGGCCAAAAAACCGGTTGTCACAAAACCGAAAAATACCGAGAAACCCGACGGAAATTCAGCTTCCCGTAAACGTTTTGCACAGCCAGGACGTAAAAAGAAAGGGCGTTAAGTCCGCATCTATTTCCGCTGCCACCGGCCTTTGGGCCGGTTTTTATTTGATCGGTCCACTTCAGTTTGCCCATCTCGCCTAAATTGTGACCAGTGTCATAAAACTGTCATATAACGTACATTTTACTGTCACCAAACTGTCCTATTTTCCTCCTGTGCCAAACACTTTATAAATCTCGACCTGGGTCGAACAAAAAAAACCACTAGGAGTGGAACATGAAATTGATGCGTAACACCGTCGCCGGTATTGTAGCAGCGACTTTCTCCCTCACAGCAATGTCTGCTTTCGCTGCTAGTAATCTGACTGGCGCTGGCGGCACCTTCCCTGCACCTGTCTACGCTAAGTGGGCGGATGCATACCAGAAAGCAACCGGTACTCAGGTTAACTATCAGGGCATCGGCTCTTCCGGCGGCGTGAAACAAATCATCGCCAAGACCGTTGATTTCGGCGCATCTGATGCTCCGATGAAAGAAGAAGATCTGAACAAAAACGGCCTGTTCCAGTTCCCTACCGTGATCGGTGGCGTGGTACTGGCAGTGAATATCCCGGGCATCAAATCAGGTCAGCTGACGCTGGACGGCGCAACGCTGGGTGATATCTACCTGGGCAAAATCAAAAAGTGGAACGACGCGGCGATCACTAAGCTGAACCCGGGCGTGAAACTGCCAGATACCAATATCGCCGTTGTTCGTCGTGCTGACGGTTCCGGTACTTCTTTCGTGTTCACCAGCTATCTGGCAAAAGTGAACAACGAGTGGAAAGAGAAAATCGGTTCAGGTTCAACAGTTAACTGGCCTACCGGTCTGGGCGGCAAAGGTAACGACGGCGTAGCCGCATTTGTACAGCGTCTGCCGGGCTCCATCGGATACGTAGAATATGCTTACGCTAAACAAAACAACCTGGCTTATACCAAGCTGGTTGATGCGGATGGTAAGGCGATCAGCCCGACAGAAGAATCCTTCAGTGCAGCAGCTAAAGGCGCTGACTGGAGCAAAACCTTCGCTCAGGACCTGACTTTCCAGAAAGGCGACAACGCGTGGCCAATCAGCTCCACCACCTTCATCCTGATTTACAAAGATCAGCAGGATGCGACCAAAGGTGCTGAAGTTCTGAAGTTCTTCGACTGGGCTTACAAAAACGGCAATAAACTGACGACTGACCTGGATTATGCAACGCTTCCACCTTCAGTCGTTGAGCAGGTTCGTGCAGCCTGGAAAGCAAATATCAAAGATAGCAGCGGCAAAGCACTTTACTAGGATCTGACGTCTCGTCTGATATAGAGTACAAGTCTTCTGCTTCATTCCCTCTCCGGCCGGGGAGGGAATTAAATCTTAATTAAAAGAGAGTGGTATGGCTGAATACAAGCCGGCTATCAAAGCACCAAGCAAAAACGGTGACATCCTTTTCGGCGCGCTGGTCAAACTGGCTGCGCTGATCGTGTTATTAATGCTGGGCGGAATCATCGTCTCGCTGTTTATTGCTTCGCTGCCTAGCATTGAAAAATTCGGATTATCCTTCCTGTGGACGAAAACATGGGATGCCCCGAATCAGCAGTTCGGCGCACTGGTGCCTATTTACGGTACCGTCGTGACCTCGATTATCGCCTTACTGATTGCCGTTCCCGTCAGTTTTGGTATCGCATTATTCCTCACTGAGCTGGCACCTAACTGGATGAAACGTCCGCTGGGTATTGCTATCGAACTGCTGGCGGCGATCCCCAGCATTGTTTACGGCATGTGGGGTTTATTCGTTTTCGCTCCGCTGTTTGCCCAGTATTTCCAGACACCGGTCGGTGATGTGCTTTCCGGTATTCCGATTGTTGGCGCGCTATTCGCCGGCCCGGGATTTGGTATCGGCATCTTGGCGGCAGGTGTCATTCTGGCCATCATGATCATTCCGTACATTGCCTCCGTCATGCGTGACGTGTTCGAGCAAACGCCGGTCATGATGAAAGAATCGGCCTACGGAATTGGTTGTACGACCTGGGAAGTGATCTGGCGCATCGTGCTGCCGTTCACCAAAAATGGTGTCATCGGCGGTGTCATGCTTGGTCTTGGCCGTGCGCTCGGCGAAACCATGGCGGTGACCTTCATTATCGGTAACACCTACCAGCTCGACAGCATTTCGCTTTACGCGCCCGGCAACAGTATTACCTCGGCGCTGGCGAACGAATTCGCCGAAGCTGAAGCAGGTCTGCATACGTCCGCGCTGATGGAGCTGGGCCTTATCCTGTTTGTTATCACCTTTATTGTTCTGGCGCTGTCGAAAGTCATGATTCTGCGTCTGGCTAAGAAAGAGGGCCGTTAAGATGACGACACTCGAAATGCAAAGTAACGCAGCCTTACTGGAATCACGTCGCAAACGTCAGGCATGGCGCCGTCAGAAGAACCGTCTGGCGCTGATGATTTCCATGCTGACCATGCTTTTTGGCCTGTTCTGGCTGGTCTGGATCCTGTTCACGACCGTCGTGAAAGGCGTAGACGGCATGTCTCTGGCGCTGTTTACCCAAAACACCCCGCCGCCAAATACGGCTGGCGGTGGTCTGGCGAACGCCATTGCGGGCAGCGGACTGCTGATTCTATGGGCGACGGTTATCGGTACGCCGCTGGGCGTGATGGCGGGGATTTATCTGGCAGAATATGGCCGTAAATCCTGGCTGGCGGAATTCATTCGCTTCATCAACGACATTCTGCTTTCTGCTCCTTCCATTGTGGTTGGCCTGTTCGTTTACACCATCATGGTGGCGAAAATGGGGCACTTCTCTGGCTGGGCGGGCGTACTGGCGCTGGCGCTGCTGCAAATCCCGATTGTTATCCGCACCACGGAAAACATGCTGAAACTGGTGCCGGACAGCCTGCGTGAAGCGGCTTATGCGCTGGGAACGCCGAAATGGAAAATGATTTCTGCGATCACCCTGAAAGCGTCTGTTTCCGGCATTATCACCGGTATTTTGCTGGCGATTGCCCGCATCGCCGGCGAAACCGCACCGCTGCTGTTTACGTCGCTCTCCAACCAGTTCTGGAGCACCGACATGATGCAGCCGATCGCCAACCTGCCGGTGACCATCTTCAAGTTTGCGATGAGCCCGTTTGGCGAATGGCAACAACTGGCCTGGGCGGGCGTGCTGCTGATTACAGTGTGTGTGCTGTTGCTGAACATTCTGGCGCGTGTGATCTTCGCCACGAAGAAGCAGTAAGTTAATTCATTACTGATGGCAGAGTTTTTCACTCTGCCATCACTGTTTACCCGGCGTCGCACAGCGGCGCGCGCAAAAGAGAGATGTCTTAATGAGTCGAATGACTGACGCATCCAACAGCAAGATTCAGGTTCGCGATCTGAATTTTTATTACGGTAAATTCCACGCGCTGAAAAATATTTCCCTGGATATCGCTAAGAACGAAGTCACGGCATTCATCGGCCCGTCAGGTTGTGGTAAATCCACGCTGCTGCGTACGTTCAACAAAATGTATCAGCTTTACCCTGAGCAGCATGCAGAAGGCGAAATTCTGCTCGATGGCGAAAATATTCTGGTCGATAAACAGGATATCGCGCTGCTGCGTGCCAAAGTTGGCATGGTCTTCCAGAAACCGACGCCGTTCCCGATGTCGATTTACGACAACATCGCGTTTGGTGTCCGTCTGTTTGAAAAACTTTCCCGTACGGACATGGATGAGCGCGTGCAATGGGCGCTGACCAAAGCCGCTTTGTGGAATGAATCCAAAGACAAGCTGCACCAGAGCGGTTACAGCCTGTCCGGCGGCCAGCAACAGCGTCTGTGCATTGCGCGCGGCATTGCTATCCGCCCTGATGTTCTCCTGCTTGATGAACCATGTTCGGCGCTGGACCCAATTTCAACCGGCCGTATCGAAGAGCTGATCACCGAGCTAAAATCTGATTACACCGTGGTGATCGTGACCCACAACATGCAGCAGGCTGCGCGTTGTTCAGACCGCACTGCGTTTATGTATCTGGGTGAGCTGATCGAATACAGTGACACTGACTCGCTGTTTACTTCGCCAGCGCGCAAACAGACTGAAGATTACATTACTGGCCGCTACGGTTGAGGTAAGAACGATGGACAACCTGAACTTAAATAAACACATTTCCGGCCAGTTTAACGCCGAGCTCGAGCACATCCGTACACAGGTTCTGGCGATGGGTGGGCTGGTTGAACAGCAACTGACTGATGCGATCACCGCGATGCACAATCAGGATGCCGAACTGGCGCAGCGCGTCATCAAAGGTGATGACAAAGTTAACCTGATGGAAGTGGCGATTGACGAAGCGTGCGTGCGCATTATTGCCAAGCGCCAGCCGACCGCCAGCGATCTGCGTTTGGTGATGGCGATTATCAAAACCATTTCTGAGCTCGAACGTATCGGCGATGTGGCGGATAAAATCTGCCGCACGGCGCTGGAGAAATTCTCGCATCTGCATCAGCCGCTGCTGGTCAGCCTGGAATCTCTGGGCCGCCATACGGTAGAAATGCTGCATGACGTGCTCGACGCGTTCGCGCGTATGGATCTTGACGAAGCGGTGCGTATTTACCGTGAAGATAAGAAAGTGGATCAGGAATATGAAGGCATTGTGCGTCAGCTCATGACCTACATGATGGAAGATCCGCGTACCATTCCAAGCGTCCTGACCGCGTTGTTCTGCGCCCGTTCCATTGAGCGTATCGGCGATCGTTGCCAGAATATTTGTGAATTCATCTTCTACTTCGTGAAAGGGCAGGATTTCCGTCACGTTGGTGGCGATGCGCTGGACAAATTGCTGACAGACGGCAAAGACGCTGCGAAAGACTGATCGGTCACTGATACTCGTCATACAAAATCTTCGCCATAAAAAAGGCCTCTAACGAGGCCTTTTTGCTGTCCGCTGACGCGCTATTTCATCACATACCGCAGTGCCACCACCACTGCCAGCTGGCGATAATGCGCAACCTGCAAATCCACTTCGTCAGGGTTTTCGAACAGAGCACCGAATGTGTACTGGTTCGCGACCTGATGCACACACAGGCTGCTGATCAGCCGGTGAACGTCGCGCGCCTGGGAATCTTCCTTAAATAAATGGCTCTGTTTTCCGCGTTCGAGAATATCTTCCAGCAGCGTTAACGCCGTTTTATTGATCTCGCGGATGCTGGTGGACTGACGGATAAACCGGCCGCGCAGCATGTTTTCTGTCGACACAATGCGGATGAATTCCGGGTGAGAAACGTGAAAATCGAAGCTGGCTTCCACCAGTTTGACGATCGCCTCCGCCGGGGGAAATGACGACAAATCCAGATCCAGCTCGTGCTGGCGGATGCCGCGGTAAACGTGCTCCAGAACCAGCATGTACAGGGCTTCTTTGGTCTTGTAGTGATAGACCACCATACGTTTTGTGGTGTTGGCATTTGAGGCGATATTTTCCATACGCGCGCCCATCAGGCCGGATTCAGCGAATTCAGCCAGAGCACTGTCGAAAATGCGCTGTTTCAGTCCTATCGGATCATTTTTACGTCCCGGCGCCGGGGAACTTTGGCTGCTCAGCGTCATATCCTCATTAATAACCTCAATCTCGCCACAGAGATTAACCATTGATTCGATCAGTTACAATCTGTGCGTTCATACAAGCCGCCAACACTTGACGAATGCGGTATGAAGGTCCACTACTGTAAGTCTCGAAGCCTGACAAAAAGGACGCTATTTTGCCTGCTACCACCCGGTTACGTTCTATTGCGACAGTTTCAGTACCAGGAACTCTGCCCGAAAAACTCACCGCCATCGCGGCGGCGGGGTTTGATGGCGTAGAGATTTTTGAAGATGATTTACTCAAAAGCCCGGTCAAACCCATCGCCATCCGAAATCTGGCGGATTCGCTCGGATTACGGATTTTCCTGCTACAACCTTTCCGCGACTTTGAAGGCGTTCAGCCGGAAAAGCGTAATGAGAAGTTTGCCAGCGCGCGCCGGCAATTTGATCTGATGAATGAACTGGGGTGCGACCGCTTGCTGGTGTGCAGTAATACCGACCCTGAAAGTTCAGCGGAGCGCGATGTACAGATTGCCGATCTCGCCGCACTGGCGGAAATGGCGCAGCCTCATGACATCCGCATCGGCTTTGAAGCGCTGGCGTGGGGGAAACACATCAACCGTTACCGGCAGGCGTGGGATCGCGTGCGTGAAGTGAACCACCCGGCGCTGGGGATTGTGCTCGACAGCTTTCATATTCTCGCCGTGGGCGACAACCTCGACCGTCTGGATGAAGTGCCGCTGGAGAGAATCAGCTTCCTGCAACTGGCGGATGCGCCGTACAAAGACATGAACGTGCAGCAGTGGAGCCGCAGTTACCGGTGTTATCCCGGCCAGGGCGACTTGCCGCTGGTGGATTTCGTCAGCACCCTGAACCGGAAAGGTTTTACCGGTCCGTGGTCGCTGGAAATCTTCAATGATAAAACCCTGCCGCTCGCAGAGGGCCTGAGTTCCCTGACGGAACTGGAACGACGCATGCAGGCTTACGACAAAACCCTTAACGCGTAATCTGATAACCCTTTTCACGCCAGATCGCCGGCAACTCGCGCATGTCGTGGAAAGTGGTCACCAGCGGATTGTTCAGCGGCGGGTTGTGCGGATCGGCGCAGTAATAAAATACCGGGATCCCGGCGGCGATCCCGGCCTGTGCGCCCGCCACGGAATCCTCAACCAGAATGCACGCTTCCACCGGAACGTCCATCACTTCGGCGGCTTTGTATAACACCGCCGGATCGGGTTTCCAGCGCTGTAAATCGTATCCGCTGAACAGTTTGTCGCCCATGAAAGGCAGCAGACCGGTGAGGCCAAGCGAGTGCTGCATTTTGGTGACCGGGCCGTTGGAGACCACACACATCGGCACGGAAATTTGCTCCAGCAGCTCCCGTGCGCCGTCAACCGGCTCAAGTTTGCTGTCGAAAAGCCGCGCAACGTGCTGGCGGAAAATCACTTCCATCTCCTCTTTTGGCACGTCGATACCGTGCTCTTTATTGACGATCTCAACGATTTCATAAAGCTTAACGCCTTTGTATTTCTTATACATTTCGTCAAAAGAAACCGTCACGCCAAAATGTGCAAACATCTCGACATAGGCTTCGCAGCACAACATTTCACTGTCCACCAGCGTACCGTCGCAATCAAAAAAGACACATTCAACCTGTGACATACTTTCTCCCTGTGAGTGTTTCATCTATTCGCGTGGTTTATGGCACTGTACCCGAACGATAGATTTAATCCCACACATCCAGTGCTGGCGCTTTACGGCTAAAATCCTTAGGATACCCCCCGATTGTTTTTCCCCCATTTTGGAACTCACTGATGAGCACACCACACAGCAATGCTAACGGCGGAAGAGGCCTGGCTGAACGTTTATTTAAACTGACGCAGCACGGCACAACGGTACGCACCGAAACTATCGCAGGCTTAACCACCTTCCTGACCATGGTCTACATCGTTTTCGTGAACCCGCAGATTCTGGGTGTCGCGGGCATGGATAAACAGGCCGTCTTTGTGACCACCTGTCTGATTGCCGCGTTTGGCAGCATTCTGATGGGCGTGATTGCCAACCTGCCGGTTGCACTGGCGCCAGCGATGGGTCTGAACGCCTTCTTCGCCTTTGTGGTGGTGGGTGCGATGGGCGTTTCATGGCAAATCGGGATGGGCGCTATTTTCTGGGGCGCTGTTGGCCTGCTGCTGCTGACTATTTTCCGTATCCGCTACTGGATGATCGCGAACATTCCGGTCAGCCTGCGCGTGGGGATTACCGCCGGTATCGGGCTGTTCATCGGCATGATGGGGCTGAAAAACGCCGGCATTATTGTCGCGAACCCGGATACCATCGTCACCATCGGCAATCTGACATCCCACAACGTCCTGCTGGGCGTGCTGGGCTTCTTCATTATTGCCGTACTGGCGTCACGTAACTTTCACGCTTCCGTTCTGGTGTCGATCGTAGTGACCACGGGCATTGGTCTGGCGATCGGTGACGTGCATTACAACGGTTTCTGGTCGATGCCGCCGAGCATCACCACCGTCGTCGGTCAGGTTGACCTGAAAGGCGCGCTGAATATCGGTCTGGCAGGCGTAATTTTCTCCTTCATGCTGGTCAACCTGTTTGACTCCTCCGGTACGCTGATAGGCGTGACGGACAAAGCCGGTCTGGCGGATGAAAAGGGTAAATTTCCGCAGATGAAACAGGCACTGTACGTCGACAGTATTTCCTCTGTGGCGGGTGCTTTCATCGGGACATCTTCCGTTGGCGCGTATATCGAAAGTACGTCCGGCGTGTCCGTGGGGGGCCGCACCGGCCTGACCGCTGTCGTGACCGGTTTGCTGTTCCTGCTGGTGATCTTCATTTCCCCGCTGGCGGGCATGGTGCCGGAATATGCGGCAGCCGGAGCGCTAATTTATGTGGGCGTTCTGATGACCTCCAGCCTGGCGCGCGTTTCGTGGGATGACCTGACAGAAGCGGTTCCTGCTTTTGTGACGGCAGTAATGATGCCATTCAGCTTTTCCATCACAGAAGGCATTGCGCTGGGCTTCATCTCTTATGTGGTGATGAAACTGGGCACAGGCCGCTGGAGAGAGATCAGCCCGTGCGTCGTTGTTGTTGCCCTGTTGTTCGTGCTGAAAATCGCGTTTGTTGACGGTCATTAATCCGCACGCGATTTAGCGTCTGTGAATGATAAAAAAACAGCCCGCCACTTTCTGAAAGTGGCGGGCTGTTTGTATTTTAGCGGCTGAAAATTATTTGCTGACGCGGTGCGTATAGTCGGCAAATGCGGTCAGCTGGCCTCTGAGGAAATCCAGCGTCCCCTGATCGATAACTTCACCGGTTTGGGCGTCGACTTTGTTCTGAATGACGCCCCCCATAAACTCAGGCTTATTCATCACCATCGCATCGAGGAAGACCAGAATCTGACGCAGATGATACTGACAGCGTGCGCCGCCGACCGGTCCCATTGAACTGGTCTGAATCAGCACCGGTTTGCCCGCCAGTGGCTGGTCAGGCAAACGTGAAATCCAGTCGATGGCGTTCTTCAGTCCGCCGGGAACGGAATAGTTGTATTCCGGCGTCACGATGATCACACCGTCCGCCTGGCGGATTTGTTCCGCAATCGCGTTTAAATCGGCCGGAAACCCCTCTTCCTGCTGAATATCGGCATCGTACAACGGCAGAGTACCGATAGACGGTAACGCTTCAATGGTGACGCCCTCAGGCGCGACTTTCGGCAGCGTGCGCGCGACCATGGCGTTGTAAGACGCTTTACGAAGACTACCTAACAGTGTGACAAACTTCAGAGGCTTAGCTGACATGGTTAACTCCTGTTATGGATGACTCTCTGATTCTTACCTTAAACGAAAAACGGCACGTCGATATACAAGGTTTTTGAAAACATGAGTGAAGTTTTATTTGGCAGGCGGCAGGCTGGTGAACTTCATGTAATGCAGTGAATCAGATTGCTGATCAACGGACAGCGTTTGTGTGCGGGTAAAACCATTTTCCGGTTCGTAGCGCCAGCACTGTAACCGGATAATCGACGGAGACTGCGCGCATGCCCAGGTAATCGACCCTTCAATATCACTCATCACCTGCGCCTCCGGCGTGACCGTCGAACGCAGGCGGCCGGAAGCCGGATTCAGGCTGAGTGTCAGCTGGCTTTGTTCGTTCAGGCCGGACATTTTCAGCATACTTTGACGTATGCACCAAAGCTGTAGGGAGGATTCAATCGGGTCGGACTGCATGGCAATCCAGGTTTTTTCGACGGCAGAAAGTTGCAGCTGGTGCTGGGGATTAACCAGTGCGCTGCGCGCGTGAATAATTTCGAGATCAAGACCGACTTTTCCTTCGCTGCTGATCAGCACACCGACGGTGCTGCCTGCATATGCCAGGCTGAAATCGGGAAGATCGGAGGATTCAAAACTCGGGCGGCCGCTCGGCAGGGTGATGACGTTAGGAAGTTCCGCAATACCGTAAAGATAGAAAATCATTTCGGCCAGTAAAACACGACCGTTTAAAAATCGTTTTCGTTGTTTTTCGGAAAGGTGTTTTGCGGATACAACAATTTCTCTGGGCAACCGATGTGTATCGGGTTCAGCTTCCGTCACAGCCCATCTTGCAAAGTGGCACGCCATTGTTCACTCCATGATTAATGGTTCGACCGTATTTTCTCTGTATTCGTGAAGAATAACATTAAGAGAAATCATTAAAAACCGCTTAAACCCCGCGTCCGCGCACACTCTTTTTACTTTTCAGAAAGTTTTTCATAACGATAAAGCGAAAGGAATCACTGTATTAACCGCATATTGAGAAAAAATCTCATCGGGACGATGTTCTGGTTTTTCACTCATATGATCCGGGTGCCAGATATATCTACTATAGCCTCATAAAGAAACCTCAGAAAATGCCGTTATAAGTTAAGCAGCGATCTCGCTGCTTTGCCTGTGAGTACCCTAAAATGTTAAAAACAACGCAATCCCGCTTTATCGCATTGATCAGCTTGTTTTTTATTGTGCTGGTCATCGTTACGCTCATCGTGATCCAGGTCTTTATTGCTCCTCAGCTGAAACAAACAGAAAGCACTCTGGTTGCGAATCAGGTTGATGATATCGCCGTCGTTATCAACGAACGGCTGAACAAAGTGGAATCTCAGGTGCGTACCATCACTCAAACCGTCGCACAAATGGACAGCGACAGCATTGACCGGTTGCTGCCCGCGCTGGTGGATCAATACGGTGATTCCGCCGTATTTGGGGGCGGTATCTGGCCGCTGCCGAACCAGCGCGACCCGGCAAAAATCAAATTCAGCACTTTCTTTGCACGTAACAGTAATAACCAACTGACGGTAAATACCTTCTGGAACAGTGCTGAATCGCCGAATTACTTCGAGCAATCCTGGTATCTTGCCGCTTCAAAAGGCGAAAAGGGCCAGTGTGTCTGGGCGCCTGCCTACTTTGATGACGCCAGTACACAGCCGCGTACCAACTGCGCGATGCCGATTTATAAAGGCGACAAACAGTGGGGCGTTGCCACCATCGACGTGACGCTGGGTTTCTTTAACCAGCTGGTGACGGAAATGGAGAAAAAGGTTCACGCGAAGATTTATATCGTCGAGAAAGACGGCACCCTCGTCGGTACCAGCCAGTCCACGGATGAAAAGCTGCCGAAGCTGGCTTCTCTGGGCGAACAATCTCCGCTGGTGGTGCAGATCCGCAAAAGTCTCGATCAGATTGACGGGCAGGCGAATCTGGTTGCCGACTACGACAACAACGGTACGTCTCACACGATGTTCATGAGCAACATTCAGGGGCCGTGGTATATCGCCACCGATATGCCAACCAGCCAGTTGCTGACGCGGACGCATGGCATCCTGCAAAGTCTGGGTCTGGTGCAAATTCCAATGGTGATTTTGCTGCTGGTTGTGCTGATCCTGGCGATCAAAATTTTTATGCGTCAGCTGGATGCGCTGCATAAAAATATCAGCCAGCTTTCCGCTGGTGGCGCTGATCTGACCCTCCGCCTGCCAGAAAGCCGCAGTCCGGAATTCAACCGTGTAAATCAGAGCTTTAACCAGTTCCTGTCATTCCTGCAATCGATCCTCCGTCAGGTCGGCGACAGCAGTCTGGCGATCACCTCGGCATCGCGCGAAATCGCCAGCGGTAACATGGATCTCTCCGGGCGTACCGAAGAACAGGCGAGTTCGATTGTTGAAACGGCGGCGTCCATGGAACAGCTGACCAGCACCGTGAAACAGAACGCCGCCAACGCCGAAGGCGCGAACCAGCTGGCGCGCGATGCGTCTGCGGTGGCGCAGAAAGGGTCGGAAGTGGTGAAACAGGTGGTCGATACCATGGGTTCGATCACCCGTTCCTCGCACAAAATTGTCGATATCATCAGCGTGATCGACGGTATTGCTTTCCAGACCAACATTCTGGCGCTGAATGCCGCCGTTGAAGCGGCCCGTGCGGGCGAACAGGGGCGCGGATTTGCCGTCGTGGCTTCGGAAGTGCGCAGCCTGGCGCAACGTTCTGCTACGTCTGCCCGCGAAATCAAAAAACTGATTGAAGATTCCGTCGCGGATATCACCACTGGCAGCCAGCTGGTGGCAACCGCCGGAACGACGATGGATGAAGTGATGGGCGGCGTGAATAACGTGGCGACGCTGATGAACGAAATCATGTCTTCCAGTCAGGAGCAAAGCCTCGGTATCGAGCAGGTGAACGTTGCAATCACCCAGCTGGATAACGCCACTCAGCAGAATGCGGCGCTGGTGGAACAGGTTTCTGCGGCCGCTCAGGCCATGCAGGATCAGACCGTTCAGCTGGAAACCGTGGTGGCGGGCTTTAAGCTCTGATTGTTTTTTTCACTGTAAATTGAACGGTAAGTGAGCGATCACTTACCGTTTTTTTATGGAAGGAATAATCAGTAGAAATCTTTTTCTGTCATGTAGTTAATCAGACTGTTCAGTTTCGCCCGCGGGCGGAAATCGGGCAGATAAACCACATGCACGGCGCGCGGTGTGGGAATGAAAGACTCGAGAACCGGAATAAGCCTGCCGCGGAGAATATCTTCGGCCAGCAGCACCTTCGGCTGAAGCAGTAAACCGGCTCCTTCCAGCGCGGCATTGCGCAACGCATGGCCATCGTTGGAGACATACCGGCTGTTCACCGGCCACGCCGACGTGGTTTGCCCGGCGTTCGCCAGATGCCAGCCTTCACTCTGATTCCACACGGAGTGGATCAGGCACGGATGCGTTTTCAGATCTTCCGGCGATTCGGGTGTGCCGTTGCGCTGCAAATACTCCGGCGATGCGCAAATCACCATTTCATAGGGTTTCAGTGGCCTGGCGACCAGCCGGTCATCCCCGATTTCACCAATACGGATGGCGAGATCGAAATTTTCGCCGATTAAATCGACGCGGGCATTGCTCAGCACCAATTCCACTTTGACCTGAGGGTAGAGATTCAGATAACGGGCGAGCATCGGCGCAATCACGCCGGAGCCTAAAGAAACTGGCGCACTGACGCGCAGCAATCCGGTGGGAACGCTTTGCAGGCTTTCCATTGCGCTTTCCGTGAATTTCATCTGCTCCAGCACCCGTTTGCCGTTTTCATAAAACACTTCACCGGCATCGGTCAGGCTTTGCCTGCGGGTGGTGCGCTGCAACAGACGGGCATTCAGATGCTTTTCCAGCTGCTGGATATGCTTGCCGACCATCACTGCCGAGATCCCCAGCTTTTCGGCCGCAGTACTGAAATTGCCGGTTTCTACTACGCTGACAAAGACTTCAATATTTCGCAGCTTATCCACATTACAAACCCTGAGTTAGAACAGAACGAATAATACGAGTCTATATCTAACCCTGAGTTTGGTAAAAGATGAACTTACCAACAACATTGAGGAGTCTGTGATGAAAATTTTAGTGATTGGCGGGACTGGTACATTGGGGAGCGCTGTGGTGCGTGAGTTTGCCGATGATCATGAGGTGATCACTGCAGGTAAAACGCACGGTGATTTTCAGGTCGATATTACCGATGAAAGCAGCGTCCGGGCGCTTTTCAAAAACGCAGGGAAGGTCGATGCGATTATTGCCACCACCGGCAGCCTGCACTTTGGCCCGCTGACTGAAATGACCGCAGAACAATTCAATATTGGTTTGCAGGACAAACTGCTCGGGCAGGTACGTATTGCGCTGATCGGTCAGTCATTCCTGAACGAGAGGGGTTCCATCACACTGACCAGCGGGATTATTGCTGATGAACCTATCCGTCAGGGAGCAAACGCCACCACGGTAAATGCGGCTGTAGAAGGTTTTGTGCAGGGGGCGGCGATCGAACTCCCGCGTGGTATCCGCATCAACGTGGTTAGCCCGACCGTCGTGGAAGAGTCACTGAAAGCTTACGGTTCATTCTTTCCGGGTTTTGAAGCAGCACCGGCAGCACGCGTGGCGAAAGCCTATCGTCGCAGCGTGGAAGGGGCGCAGACCGGACGCGTTTATAAAGTCTGGTAAGGCTAATACGTTGAAAAAAATTAAAAACCCACATTTTACAATGTGGGTTTTGTTTGTTGCCAGGAGGGAATTATTTACCGATACAGAAACTCGAGAAAATGCGCCCCAGCAAATCATCAGATGTGAATTCGCCGGTGATTTCACTCAGTGACTGTTGTGCAAGGCGTAACTCTTCCGCCAGTAATTCACCTGCCCATGCGCCAAGCAGCTGATCTTTACCCTGAACCAGATGTTGTGCCGCGTCTTCCAGCGCCTGCAAGTGACGACGACGGGCAAGAAATCCGCCTTCCATGTTGTGATTAAAGCCCATCACCTGTTTCAGATGATCGCGCAGCAAATCCACGCCGTCGCCGGTGCGGGCAGAAAGGCGAATAAGTGAGTGACCATTCACTTCGGTTTGCCCCAGTGCTTCGGCGGTAATATCGGCTTTATTGCGTACCACGACGATAGGTAAAGAAGCGGGAAGGCGTGCCATAAACTCCGGCCAGATTTCAGCTGGTTCAGTCGCAGCCGTTGTGGTGCCGTCAACCATAAACAGCACTAAGTCTGCCTGTTCGATCTCATTCCATGCACGTTCGATACCAATGCGCTCTACTTCGTCGCTGGCTTCACGTAAACCGGCGGTATCAATAATGTGCAAAGGCATGCCGTCGAGATGAATATGCTCGCGCAGAACGTCGCGCGTGGTGCCCGCGATGTCGGTCACAATCGCCGCTTCACGACCGGCCAGCGCGTTCAGCAGGCTGGATTTACCGGCGTTCGGGCGTCCGGCAATCACCACTTTCATCCCTTCACGCAGCAGGCTGCCCTGACGGGCTTCAGCACGTACCGCATCGAGATCGCCCATCACCGTATTAAGTTTGGCTTCGATTTTGCCGTCTGACAGAAAGTCGATTTCCTCATCCGGGAAGTCGATAGCCGCTTCGACAAAGATCCGCAGGTGAGTGAGTGCTTCCACCAGATGATGAATACGGTTCGAGAATGCGCCCTGAAGCGAGTTAACCGCCGAGCGTGCGGCCTGCTCGGAGCTGGCGTCGATAAGATCGGCAATTGCTTCTGCCTGTGCCAGATCCAGCTTATCGTTGAGGAAAGCACGCTCAGAGAATTCGCCCGGACGCGCAATACGCACGTTTTCCAGCGCGATAATGCGTTTGAGCAGTAAATCGAGGATCACCGGTCCGCCGTGGCCTTGTAACTCGAGCACGTCTTCGCCGGTGAAGGAATTAGGGCCGGGGAACCACAGCGCGATGCCCTGATCCAGCGTACTGCCGTCCGCATCCTGAAATGGCAGATAGTCGGCGTAACGCGGCTTTGGCAGTTTACCTAAGACAGCCTGTGCAACATCACGCGCCGCACGGCCGGAAATGCGCAAAATGCCCACACCACCGCGGCCGGGTGGGGTGGCCTGGGCGATAATGGTATCTGAGGTGCTCATAACGTTTTTCCCATCGGGTATTTACGGATATGCAAAAGGCGATCAAATGATCGCCTTTGTTTTTTAGCATCAAGTTTAGCTGTCAGGACGGAAGCCGCCCTGACATTCACTTATGACTTTTTCTTGTCGCGGCTGTGCAGGCCGCGTTTTTCCAGCCCGCGATAAATCAGCTGCTGCTGGAGAATGGTTACCAGGTTACTGACGATGTAGTACACCACCAGACCGGACGGGAACCACAGGAAGAACACGGTGAAGATGACCGGCATGAAGGTCATGATCTTCTGCTGCATCGGGTCAGTGACGGTGGTCGGCGACATCTTCTGAATGAAGAACATCGTGATACCCATTATGACCGGCAGAATGTAGTACGGGTCTTGCGCTGACAGGTCATGGATCCACAGGATGAACGGCGCGTGGCGCAATTCAATGGAACCAGACAGCATGTAATACAGTGCCAGGAAGATTGGCATCTGAATAACCAGCGGCAGACAGCCACCCAGCGGGTTCACTTTCTCAGACTTATACAGCGCCATCATTTCCTGACTCATGCGCTGTTTGTCATCACCGATACGTTCACGCATCGCGGCCAGTTTCGGCTGCAACATGCGCATTTTCGCCATCGACGTGTACTGCGCACGGGTCAGCGGGTACATGATACCGCGCACGATGAAGGTGATAACAATGATTGAGAAGCCCCAGTTGCCGACGAAGCTGTTAATGAATTTCAACAGTTTGAACAGCGGCTGAGAAATGAACCATAACCAACCGTAATCGACTGTCAGGTCAAGGTGTGGCGCGATAGCGGCCATTTTGTCCTGAATTTCCGGGCCCACCCACAGGATTGAAGCAACCTGTTGTTGTGCGCCAGGGGCAACGGTGAACGGTGTGCCTTTAAAGCCAATCGATGAGATACCGTTGTTGGTGGTCGTGAAGAATGTGTTGGTGTCCTTCGCTGACGGGATCCACGCCGTTGCAAAATACTGCTGCAACATAGCAATCCAACCGCCCTGTGTGGTGACATTCAGCGCTTCGCTCTTATCGAACGCATACTTCTGATATTTGTCATCACTTGAAGAGTAAGCCGCACCACGGAACGTATGCAAAGCAAAGTTATTGCTGCCAGTATCGCGGTGCTTAGGCAAGTCGGTGGTTTGTTTGAGCTGGCCAAACATGGTCAGTTCAAGCGGGGCAGCTGTGGTGTTGTTGACGTTGTACTCAACATTCACTGCATAGGAGCCACGTTTGATCACGAAAGTTTTGGTAAAGATGGCACCGTTTTGAGCCGTATAGGTCATCGGGATGCGCAGTTCAGACTGGCCTTCTGCCAGAGTGAACGAATCCGAGCTGGCCTGGAACAGAGGACGTTCGCCGTTCGCCGGATTATCTGGACCATTTTTACCTGTCAGACCGCTTTGTGCCTGATAGATGAAATTAGGAGTGGTTTCCAGTAACTGGAAAGGCTGGTCAGAGCCCAAAGATGTAGGGTAAGCAGTCAGCAGAGCCTGCTCAATGTCGCCACCACGGGTGTTGATCGTTAATGACAGCACATCACTGTTAACTGTAATTAACTTGCCCTGTCCGCTACCAGGAACAGCCTGGTTAGCAGCATCACCGTTTGCAGTGTTCGCAGTCTGTTGCGTGGTCTGGTTGGCGGGTTGCGGAGCGTGGTCCGTTTGCCATGCCTGCCAGATCATGAAAGACACGAACAGCAGAGCGATGAGGAAAAGATTGCGTTGCGAATCCATCGTTAGTGTTCTCTGTTATTGTCGGTTTTCGGCGGTACGGGGTCATCACCACCTGGGTTCAAAGGATGGCATTTTAATACGCGTTTCAAAGTCAACCAACTGCCTTTTAACATGCCAAAACGACCAATTGCTTCAATACCGTATTGAGAGCAGGTTGGTCGAAAGCGGCAATGTGGCCCGAGCAACGGACTGATGAACAACTGATAACCACGTATCAGCTTTATCAGGATGCGGGAGCCTGTCGGCAATGTCGACGCCATAATTTCTCCAACGCTTCCGTCAGCGCGCGATTATCTAAATCGGCGACACCCTTCTTGGCCACAACCACAAAATCCATCGACGGCAGCGTATGCTGATTCAACCGGAAACTTTCGCGGGTAAGGCGTTTAATCCGATTGCGTTCATGTGCGCGTTTGACGTGTTTTTTTGCGACGGTGAGACCGATGCGGGGATGCCCCAGCTCGTTCAGGCGGCCGAGTATCGTAATTTGCGGCGTGCCAGCCCGTTGTGGCTGCTGGAAGACGAAAGTGAAATGACGGGGAGTTAACAAACGTAACTCCCTGGGAAAAGCGAGCTTAACCACTAAATAGGTTAGCTTTTATTACTTAGAAGCTGACAGACGGGTACGGCCTTTCGCACGACGGCGAGCCAGAACCTGACGACCATTTTTGGTGGCCATACGAGCACGGAAGCCGTGGCTACGGTTGCGCTTCAATACGGACGGTTGGAAAGTGCGTTTCATGGCGATTTCTACCTAAACTTAAATTATTACTGATCAGTAAACGCGAAGACATTTCGGCGAAAAAACGACCGGTGCCTTTGTCGCAACATATAAAGAAGCGGGATTGTAATAACTGTACAGTCCTGAGTCAATTTACATTGCCAGAAATGGTTCAAGTGTTTACCAGAATTGCCCGTGGTCACACCGCAATATCCATCTGGTTATGACCATCAGGAACACAGGCTTCACACGTAGGGCTGAGGATTATACGGACTCTGCCGCAAATCGCAAGGATCCTCGCCTGATCCTTATCCACAGGGCTGAGATCTTTCTCTCAATGTGATGAAAATTAGCTCAGCGGACTCCTATTTTTTCAGCAGAGTGATGATTACATCGCCTAATTTTAAAAGGATCGGCTAAGCTTACCCACTCGCTGACTGCTGCCTGTGGATAAAAAGGATCTAAACTGTCAGGAAGGGGAGGATCTCTGTGCCGGATTGCGTTATGATCCGCCATTCCGATCGCGATCCCGGCTGGGTGGCTTTCGACAAAAACCGCAAAAAGCGGTTCGCACGTGACTTTACGCCACTGACAGGGTGGTGAGAGAAATTTCCCCCTTCTATGGGCGGGACGTGTGCCAAAAATCATGATTTAAAAAATATCCTGATCCTTTTCTTTTTTGATACTTGTTCGAGTGGAGTCCGCCGTGTCACTTTCGCTTTGGCAGCAATGTCTTGCCCGTTTGCAGGATGAACTACCTGCCACAGAATTCAGTATGTGGATACGCCCCCTACAGGCGGAACTCAACGACAATACGCTGGCGCTTTACGCCCCGAATCGTTTTGTCCTTGATTGGGTTCGTGACAAATACTTAAACAATATTAACGGCTTGCTCAACGATTTCTGTGGGGCGGATGCACCGTTGCTCCGTTTTGAAGTCGGCAGCAAACCGGTGATGCAACGCGCCAGTCAGCCCGTTGCGGCCAGCGTCAGCTCTCAGGCTGCGCCCGCTATTCCGCGTCTGGCACCTTCACGTCCAAGCTGGGACAGTTCGCCTGCTCAGCCCGAGCTTTCCTACCGCTCGAACGTCAATCCGAAACACACTTTTGATAACTTCGTCGAAGGTAAGTCTAACCAGCTGGCCCGCGCGGCGGCGCGTCAGGTGGCAGATAATCCGGGCGGCGCCTACAACCCGCTTTTCCTTTATGGTGGCACCGGTCTGGGTAAAACCCACTTATTGCATGCAGTCGGTAACGGCATCATGGCGCGTAAAGCCAATGCAAAAGTGGTGTACATGCACTCGGAGCGATTTGTGCAGGACATGGTAAAAGCCCTGCAAAACAACGCCATTGAAGAGTTCAAACGTTACTACCGTTCTGTCGATGCGTTGCTCATCGATGACATTCAATTCTTTGCTAATAAAGAACGTTCACAGGAAGAGTTCTTTCACACCTTTAATGCCCTGCTGGAAGGCAATCAGCAGATCATCCTGACCTCGGATCGCTATCCAAAAGAGATCAACGGTGTTGAAGATCGTCTGAAATCGCGTTTCGGCTGGGGCCTGACGGTGGCGATCGAGCCGCCTGAATTAGAAACCCGCGTGGCGATCCTGATGAAAAAGGCCGACGAGAACGATATCCGTCTGCCGGGCGAAGTTGCCTTCTTTATTGCTAAACGTCTGCGTTCTAATGTGCGTGAGCTTGAAGGCGCACTGAACCGCGTGATCGCCAATGCCAACTTTACCGGCCGCGCGATTACCATCGACTTCGTTCGTGAAGCACTGCGCGATTTGCTGGCGCTTCAGGAGAAGCTGGTCACTATCGATAATATTCAGAAAACAGTGGCCGAATATTATAAAATCAAGGTCGCTGACCTGCTCTCCAAACGGCGCTCCCGTTCGGTAGCCCGCCCACGCCAGATGGCGATGGCGCTGGCGAAAGAGCTGACCAACCACAGCCTGCCAGAAATCGGCGATGCGTTCGGTGGTCGGGACCATACCACGGTGTTGCACGCCTGCCGTAAAATCGAGCAGTTGCGTGAAGAAAGTCACGACATCAAAGAAGATTTCTCCAACTTAATCAGAACATTATCTTCCTAGCGCTATGAAATTTATTGTTGAACGTGAGCATTTGCTGAAACCACTGCAACAGGTCAGTAGCCCGCTGGGTGGACGACCGACGTTGCCTATTTTGGGTAACCTGTTATTACAGGTTACGGACGGCGCGCTGTCGCTGACCGGGACGGATTTGGAAATGGAGATGGTGGCGAAAGTCGCGCTGTCTCAGCCACATGAAGCCGGGGCGACCACCGTTCCTGCGCGTAAATTCTTTGATATCTGCCGTGGATTGCCCGAAGGCGCGGAAATTTCCGTCGCTCTTGATGGCGACCGCATGCTGGTAAAATCAGGCCGCAGCCGCTTCTCGCTGTCGACCTTACCAGCCACAGATTTCCCTAATCTCGACGACTGGCAAAGCGAGGTGGAATTCACCCTGCCGCAGGCCACGTTGAAACGTCTGATTGAAGCCACGCAGTTTTCTATGGCACATCAGGACGTTCGTTATTATTTAAACGGCATGCTGTTTGAAACCGAAGGTGAAGAACTGCGTACCGTGGCGACCGACGGTCACCGTCTGGCCGTCTGTTCTATGCCAATCGGCCAGTCTCTGCCATCGCATTCGGTGATCGTGCCGCGTAAAGGCGTGATGGAACTGGTTCGTCTGCTTGACGGCGGCGACACCACGCTGCAACTGCAAATCGGCAGCAACAACATCCGTGCGCACGTCGGTGACTTCATTTTCACTTCCAAGCTGGTTGATGGCCGTTTCCCTGATTATCGCCGCGTATTGCCGAAGAATCCGGACAAAACGTTGCAGGCAGGTTGTGACCTGCTGAAACAGGCCTTTGCCCGTGCAGCCATTCTTTCTAACGAAAAATTCCGTGGTGTGCGTTTGTACGTCAGCCATAACCAGCTGAAAATCACTGCGAATAACCCCGAACAGGAAGAAGCAGAAGAAATTCTGGATGTCGGTTACGAAGGCACCGAAATGGAAATCGGCTTTAACGTCAGTTACGTACTTGATGTGCTCAATGCCCTCAAGTGCGAAGACGTTAATCTGCTGCTGACAGACTCCGTCTCCAGCGTGCAGATCGAAGACGCTGCGAGTCAGTCAGCGGCCTACGTTGTTATGCCTATGAGGCTCTAGTCTGAATTAATGGCCTTAACGCGCTTACTGATAAAAGATTTCCGCAACATCGAGGCGGCGGATTTAGATCCGTCGCCCGGTTTTAACTTTCTGGTCGGTCCCAATGGCAGCGGTAAAACCAGCGTGCTCGAAGCGGTCTATACGCTGGGGCATGGCCGCGCTTTTCGCAGTTTGCAGGCCGGACGTGTTATCCGTCACGATCAGCCGGAGTTTGTTCTTCATGCCCGTGTGGATGATGGCGGTGATCGTGAGCTGTCGATTGGCTTGAGCAAAAGCCGCCAGGGTGACAGCAAAGTGCGTATTGATGGCAGTGACGGCCACAAAGTGTCTGAACTTGCACAAATGCTGCCGATGCAACTGATCACACCCGAAGGTTTCACCCTGCTCAATGGCGGGCCGAAATACCGGCGGGCATTTATCGACTGGGGCTGTTTTCATCACGACCCCGGTTTTTTTATCGCCTGGAGCAACCTGCGACGGTTACTCAAGCAGCGCAACGCCGCGCTGCGACAGGTGACTCGTTATGCGCAAATTCGTGCCTGGGATCAGGAATTGATCCCGTTAGCCGAGCGCATTAGCGAATGGCGGGCAGCATACAGCGACGCGATCGCGGCTGATATCAGCGCGACCTGCGCGCAATTCCTGCCTGAATTCGCCCTCAGTTTTTCTTTCCAGCGTGGATGGGACAAGGAAACGGAGTATGGCGAGTTGCTGGAGCGTAATTTTGAGCGCGACAGAGCCTTAACCTATACCGCATCAGGCCCGCATAAAGCGGATTTCCGCATTCGTGCCGACGGCACGCCGGTGGAAGATTTACTGTCCCGAGGGCAGCTGAAATTACTGATGTGTGCGCTGAGACTGGCGCAGGGTGAGTTTCTCACCCGACAGAGCGGGCGGCGTTGCCTGTATCTTCTTGACGATTTTGCCTCTGAGCTGGACGCCGACCGACGTCGGTTGCTGGCCGATCGCCTTAAAGCTACCCAGGCACAGGTTTTTGTCAGTGCGATTAGCGCTGAACAAGTGACCGACATGATGGGTGAAAAGGGCAAGATGTTCCGCGTGGAACAAGGTAAAATAGCCGTTCTATCACAGGACTAAAAATGAGCGAGAAACGTTGATGTCGAATTCTTATGACTCCTCAAGTATCAAGGTATTAAAAGGGCTGGACGCGGTGCGTAAGCGCCCCGGCATGTATATCGGCGATACCGATGACGGCACTGGTCTGCACCACATGGTATTCGAGGTTGTGGACAACGCTATCGACGAAGCCCTCGCGGGCCACTGTAAAGAGATTCAGGTCACGATCCATGCGGATAACTCTGTTTCCGTACAGGATGATGGCCGTGGTATTCCGACCGGTATTCACGAAGAAGAGGGCGTTTCTGCTGCTCAGGTCATCATGACCGTTCTTCACGCTGGCGGTAAATTTGACGATAACTCGTATAAAGTCTCCGGCGGTCTGCATGGCGTGGGTGTTTCCGTCGTTAACGCCCTGTCGGAAAAACTGGAACTGGTTATCCGCCGCGAAGGTAAAGTCCATACCCAGACTTACGTACACGGTGAGCCGCAGGATCCGCTGAAAGTTATTGGCGATACTGACGTAACCGGTACCACGGTGCGTTTCTGGCCGAGCTTTAACACCTTCACCAATCACACCGAATTCGAGTATGACATTCTGGCGAAACGCCTGCGCGAACTGTCATTCCTGAACTCCGGCGTGGCAATCCGCCTGCTGGATAAACGTGATGGGAAGAATGATCACTTCCATTATGAAGGCGGTATCAAAGCTTTCGTGGAATATCTGAACAAAAACAAAACTCCAATTCATCCGACCGTGTTCTATTTCTCCACGGTAAAAGATGACATTGGCGTTGAAGTGGCGTTGCAGTGGAACGATGGTTTCCAGGAAAACATCTACTGCTTCACCAACAACATTCCACAGCGTGATGGCGGGACTCACTTAGCCGGTTTCCGTTCGGCAATGACCCGTACCCTGAACGCGTACATGGATAAAGAGGGCTACAGCAAGAAATCCAAAATCAGCGCCACCGGTGACGATGCCCGTGAAGGCCTGATTGCTGTGGTTTCTGTGAAGGTTCCGGATCCGAAGTTCTCTTCCCAGACCAAAGACAAACTGGTTTCTTCCGAAGTGAAAACGGCTGTTGAAACGCTGATGAACGAGAAGCTGGTGGATTACCTGATGGAAAACCCGTCAGACGCCAAAATCGTTGTCGGTAAAATCATCGATGCGGCCCGTGCCCGTGAAGCGGCGCGTAAAGCCCGTGAAATGACCCGTCGTAAAGGCGCGCTGGATCTGGCTGGCTTGCCAGGCAAACTGGCAGATTGTCAGGAACGCGACCCGGCACATTCCGAACTGTACTTAGTGGAAGGGGACTCAGCGGGCGGCTCTGCAAAACAAGGCCGTAACCGTAAGAACCAGGCGATTCTGCCGCTCAAAGGTAAAATCCTCAACGTTGAGAAAGCGCGCTTTGACAAAATGCTTTCTTCTCAGGAAGTGGCAACGCTGATTACCGCGCTCGGTTGCGGCATTGGCCGTGACGAATACAACCCGGACAAACTGCGCTATCACAGCATCATCATCATGACCGATGCCGACGTCGATGGTTCACACATCCGTACCTTGCTGCTGACCTTCTTCTATCGTCAGATGCCTGAAATTGTAGAACGTGGCCATGTATTTATCGCACAGCCGCCATTGTACAAAGTCAAAAAAGGCAAGCAGGAACAGTATATTAAAGACGACGAAGCGATGGATCAGTATCAGATTTCCATTGCGATGGACGGGGCAACGTTACACGCCAACGCCCATGCACCAGCCCTGGCGGGTGAACCGCTGGAAAAACTGGTGGCTGAACATCACAGCGTGCAGAAAATGATTGGCCGTATGGAACGTCGTTATCCGCGTGCGCTGCTGAATAACCTGATTTATCAGCCGACCCTGCCGGGCGCGGATCTGACCGATCAGGCGAAAGTTCAGGCCTGGATGGAATCGCTGGTGGCGCGCCTTAACGAGAAAGAGCAGCATGGCAGTTCTTACAGCGCGATCGTCCGTGAAAACCGTGAGCATCAGCTGTTCGAACCGGTTCTGCGTATCCGTACGCACGGCGTCGATACCGATTACGATTTAGATGCAGACTTCATTCAGGGCGGCGAATACCGCAAAATCTGTGCGCTCGGCGAACAGCTGCGCGGCCTGATCGAAGAAGATGCCTTCATCGAACGTGGCGAACGCCGTCAGCCAGTGACCAGCTTTGAGCAGGCGCTGGAATGGCTGGTGAAAGAGTCCCGTCGTGGTCTGTCGATTCAGCGATACAAAGGTCTGGGCGAAATGAACCCTGATCAGCTGTGGGAAACCACAATGGATCCTGAGCAACGTCGCATGTTACGTGTGACCGTTAAAGACGCCATTGCCGCTGACCAGTTGTTCACCACGCTGATGGGCGATGCGGTTGAACCGCGCCGCGCTTTCATCGAAGAGAACGCCCTGAAAGCTGCCAATATCGATATCTGATAACGGCATAAGCTGATAAAGAGTCCGAACCGGGAAACCGCTTCGGACTTTTTTTTTCGTCTGACGCAGCCCGCATTCCGGCTGGCTTTACAGCGGGTAATCGCGTTAGCATTGATGAAGACTTTTCAAACTCTGAGGATGCTATGGCTATTGAATTAATTGCAATTGATATGGACGGGACGTTGCTCAATCCGCAGCATGAAGTGACACCGGCCGTTAAAAAAGCGTTGTCAGAAGCGCGGGCGAAAGGTGTGCAAATCGTTCTGGCAACCGGACGTCCCTTCGTCGGTGTACAGCGCTATCTGATGGAACTGGATTTGCAGCAGGACGGATGCTACTGCATCACCAATAACGGTGCGCTGGTACATAATGCGAAAGATGGCAGCGTGATTGCCGAAGTAGCCCTCACAATTGAAGATTATCACTACTTTGAACAACTGGCGCGTGAGCTGGGTGTGCATTTCCATGCGCTGACTAAAACCGACCTGTTAACTGCCAACCGCTTTATCAGCAAATACAGCGTGCACGAGTCCTTCACTACGGGCATTCCGCTGCAATTCTGTCCGGCAGAGGAAATGGATCCTGCGCTGACCTTCCCGAAAGTCATGATGATTGATGATCCCGAGTTGCTGGACAGCGCCATCAGCCAGCTGCCAGCAGAAGCAAAAGAAAACTACACCATCATGAAAAGCTCGCCGTATTTCCTCGAAATTCTCGATAAGCGCGTCAACAAAGGCGAAGGCGTGAAAGTGCTGGCGGAAAAACTGGGTATCGCGCGCGAAAGCGTGATGACGCTGGGTGACCAGGAAAACGACATTGCGATGCTGGAATACGCCGGAATCGGCGTCGCGATGGGCAATGCGCTGGACAGCGTCAAAGCCGTCAGCCAGTTCGTCACCAAAACCAACACCGAAGACGGTGTCGCGTTTGCGGTGAATAAGTTCGTGTTAGGTCAGTAAATCCTTCCTGATATCCCCGGCCTGTTTTTCTGAAACCAGGCCGTTCACATCCGTCTCCCCTCCTGATCCCTTCCTTCCTGATGAATATACCTGAATTGTCTGTTTTGTGATCTGGATTGTAGTACAAAGCAATTGTTTGGTACTACTATGCTCATGCATTCTGCAGGGAAGCTTATAAGATTGTGCAGCAATCCAGAGACCGGCAAGGGTCTGAGCGGTAAAGTAGGGTTTTATCCTTCAGCCCCGGAGAAGTTATGCCTTCACATGAACTCAGTAAAACCGACCGTCTGGTCCTGGAAATGGGCCAGCAAATTGTCAGCGGAAAATACATCCCCGGGGCGGCACTGCCTTCAGAAATGGAGCTTTGCGAGCAGTTTGAGACGTCGCGCAACATTATCCGCGAAGTGCTGCGCTCGCTGACGGCGAAACGGCTGGTCGAAATCAAACGTTATCGCGGCGCTTTTGTCAGTCCGAGAAATCAGTGGAATTACCTCGATACCGACGTTTTGCAGTGGGTACTGGCCAGTGATTACGACCCGCGACTGATCGCTGCCATGAGTGAAGTACGTAATCTGGTGGAGCCGGCGATTGCGCGCTGGGCAGCCGAAAGGGCGACCTCCGGTGAACTGGCGGTGATCGAAGAAGCGCTGAACAACATGATCGCTAATCATCAGGACCGCGATGCGTTTAACGAAGCGGATATTGGCTTCCATGAAGCGGTGCTGGCGGCGGTACACAACCCGGTTTTACAGCAGCTGAGTATCGCCATCAGTTCATTGCAGCGGGCGGTGTTTGAAAGAACCTACATGCCGGATGACGACAACATGCCGGTGACGTTGCAGGAACATCAGGAATTGTTCCACGCAATCCGGCATCAGGATGCCAACGCGGCGGAGCAGGCGGCCATGAAAATGATTGCCTCTTCCACGAAACGACTCAAGGACATTACATGACAGCAAGCTATATCGCGCTGGACTGGGGTTCCACCAACCTGCGCGCTTTTTTGTATCAGCAGGGAGAATGCACCGCAGAAGTCCGTTCAGAACGGGGAATTACCCGGCTGGAAGGCACCACGCCACAGCAGGTATTCAACGACGTGATTGCGCCGTGGCAATCCTTAAATCTCCCCGTGATTATGGCGGGGATGATTGGCAGTAACGCTGGCTGGGTGGATGTACCCTATCTTGCCGCACCGTTTTCCCTCGATGCGCTCGGGCAACATCTTTACCCTGTCCACGCCGCATTGCCGGTAAAAGCATGGATTGTGCCGGGGATCAGCGTCAGTCGTGACGACAACTGCAACGTGATGCGCGGCGAAGAAACTCAGCTGCTCGGCGCGGTTCATGATTCTCCTGCCTCCGTGTATCTGATGCCCGGCACCCACAGTAAATGGGTTGAGACTGACGGTAGTCAGGTTCTTGATTTTCGGACAGCCATGACCGGCGAACTTCACTATCTTCTGATGAATCATTCGCTGATCGGCAAAGGTTTACCCGCGCAGCAACCTGCCGCCAATGTCTTCCTGCAAGGGCTCAGCAAAGGTTTAAGCCAGCCGGACATCACCGGTCGCTTATTTGAAGTGCGCGCGGCGCATGTGCTGAACCGGCTGGACAAATCTGCCGTCAGCGACTGGCTTTCCGGCTTACTGATTGGTAGTGAAGTCGCGCAGATGCTCAGGCTTTTTGGCCATCATCATTCGGTCACCCTCATCGGAAATCCGCAGCTGACTGAACGTTACGCGCAGGCACTCCGTCTGGCGGGAGTCAGCTGGCAGGCTTTCGACGGCGATCAGGCTTTTCAATCAGGAATAAGGAGGATCGTAAATGCAATGGGCAACTGAAATCCCGCTTATCGCCATTCTGCGCGGCATTCGTCCGCAGGAAGTGAATCAGCATATTTCCGTCCTGCTGGAGGCCGGTTTTGACGCGGTAGAAATCCCGCTCAATTCACCGGACTGGCAGGAAAGTATCCGGCTGGCAGTAAGCACGTTTGGCGCGCAGGCGCTTTTGGGTGCGGGTACCGTGCTGGAACCGCAGCAGGTTGATGTACTTCATTCGCTTGGCAGCAAACTGGTGGTCACGCCGAATATCAATCCGCAGGTCATTCGCCGGGCGGTCGAACTGGGGATGACGGTTTGCGCCGGTTGCGCGACCGCCACCGAAGCGTTTACAGCACTGGAAGCCGGTGCGCAGGCGCTGAAAATCTTCCCGTCATCGGCTTTCGGCCCCGACTACATCAAAGCCCTGAAAGCGGTGCTGCCCGCACGTGTTCCGGTATTTGCCGTCGGCGGTGTGACGCCTGAAAATCTGGCGATCTATCTCAATGCGGGCTGTGCCGGTGCAGGACTCGGCAGCGATTTATACCGCGCAGGGCAGACGCCTGAAACGACGGCGCTCAAGGCCAAAGCATTTATCCAGGCCTATAAGGATGCAACACAATGAAAGTCACCAAACTGACCACTTACCGCCTCCCACCGCGATGGATGTTTCTGAAGATTGAAACCGATGAAGGTATAACGGGCTGGGGCGAACCGGTTATCGAAGGGCGTGCGCGCAGCGTTGAAGCGGCGGTTCATGAGCTGAGCGAATACGTTATCGGGCAGGATCCGGCGCGTATTAACGACATCTGGCAGACGTTGTATCGTGGCGGATTTTACCGTGGCGGCCCGATCCTGATGAGTGCGATTTCAGGTATCGATCAGGCACTGTGGGACATCAAAGGTAAAGCGCTGGGCGTACCGGTTTATCAGCTGCTGGGCGGTCTGGTGCGCGATAAAATCAAAGCCTACAGTTGGGTGGGCGGTGACCGGCCATCAGAGCTGATTGATGGCATCAACAAACTGCGCGCCATCGGATTTGATACCTTCAAACTGAACGGTTGTGAAGAAATGGGCATTATCGAAAACGCCCGTCAGGTGGATGCTGCCGTCGCACAGGCTGCGCAAATCCGCGCTGAGTTCGGCAATGAAATTGAGTTTGGTCTGGATTTCCATGGTCGTGTCAGTGCGCCGATGGCAAAAATCCTGATCAAAGAACTCGAACCGTATCGCCCGTTATTTATCGAAGAACCGGTGCTGGCCGAGCAGGCCGAGTATTACCCGCGTCTTGCCGCACAAACGCATATTCCGATTGCTGCCGGTGAACGCATGTTCTCCCGTTTCGATTTCAAACGTGTGCTGGCCGATGGCGGTCTGGCGATTGTGCAACCTGATCTCTCGCACGCTGGCGGGATCACTGAATGCTTCAAAATTGCGGCGATGGCCGAATCCTACGATGTCGCGCTGGCTCCGCATTGTCCGCTCGGGCCGATTGCGCTGGCTTCCTGTCTGCATCTTGATTTCGTCTCGCGTAATGCCGTGCTTCAGGAACAAAGTATGGGTATTCATTATAATAAGGGCGCTGAATTACTCGATTTCGTCATTAATAAAGACGATTTTAAAATGACCGACGGTTATTTCTATCCGTTAAATAAACCCGGTCTGGGCGTGGAAATAAATGAAGAGTTGGTGATTGAACGAAGTAAAAATGCTCCTGACTGGCGTAACCCGTTGTGGCGTTATCCTGACGGTGCCGTCGCTGAATGGTAATTACCTGTCATCTTTCAAACGTTTTCTGCGCTGGCTGCTTTCATTCACTCAGGTCACTTACTTAAGTAAGCTCCCGGGGATTCTTTCCATTGCCGCCTTGATAACGTTCGAATGATTTAAGGTAATAATTTAAGTGATTACAAACATTAAATAATCAGGGCAATTTCTGAGTCACCCTTACGCCTGTTAGTCAGAATAACCATTACCAGGAAATAAAAATGGATACCACCCTACAAGTCAGACCGACAAAAAGACGTTACGTCACCTTATTCATGATATTCATTACAGTTGTTATTTGTTATGTCGATCGCGCGAATCTGGCTGTCGCGTCTTCCCATATTCAGCAGGAATTCGGAATAAGCAAAACGCAGATGGGATATATCTTCTCCGCCTTTGCATGGACCTATACCGCCTGCCAGATCCCCGGCGGCTGGTTCCTTGACCGGTTTGGTTCGAGGATGACCTATTTCATCGCCATTTTCGGCTGGTCAGTCGTCACCCTTTTACAGGGATTTGCTGGCGGATTAGCGTCACTGATTGGCCTGCGCGCCGTGACGGGCATGTTTGAAGCACCCGCTTTCCCGACTAATAACCGCATGGTGACCAGTTGGTTCCCGGAACAGGAGCGTGCGTCTGCCGTGGGCTTTTACACCTCCGGCCAGTTTGTCGGATTAGCCTTCCTGACGCCGCTGCTGATCTGGATCCAGGAAATGCTCAGCTGGCACTGGGTGTTCATTATCACCGGTGGCATCGGTATTATCTGGTCGCTGCTGTGGTTCTGCGTGTATCAGTCGCCGCGTAAAAGCAAAGGCGTGAATGCAGAAGAGCTGGAACATATCCGCGCGGGCGGCGGCATGGTGGATGGCGATGCACCGGCGGATAAAAAATCACGAACTCCGCTGACATCCGCAGACTGGAAACTGGTATTTAACCGCAAACTGGTCGGGGTTTATTTAGGACAATTTGCTGTCGCGTCAACGTTATGGTTTTTCCTGACCTGGTTCCCTAATTATCTGACCCAGGAAAAACATATTGCGGCGCTCACCGCCGGATTTATGACAACGGTACCTTTCCTCGCGGCCTTTTTCGGCGTGTTATTATCCGGAATGGTGGCGGATAAACTGGTGCGTAAAGGTAAGTCGATTGGTTTTGCGCGTAAATTACCGATCATCTGCGGGTTGTTATTATCTACCTGCATTATGGGGGCGAATTATACCAATGACCCGATGTGGATCATGATATTAATGGCGCTGGCTTTCTTTGGTAATGGTTTTGCCTCTATTACCTGGTCGCTGGTTTCGTCATTAGCTCCGGTAAGATTAATCGGGCTGACCGGGGGTGTATTTAATCTGGCAGGCGGTTTAGGAGGAATTACCGTCCCGTTAGTTGTCGGTTATTTGGCGCAGAATTACGGTTTTGCCCCGTCATTAACTTATATTTCCGTTGTCGCTTTACTGGGTGCACTTTCTTATATCTTCCTGGTGGGTGAAGTGAAACGTGTCGGAGATTGCTGAAGATTGCCACTGCCGTTTGAGTCCCCTATTCTTAGGCATACTTTAAACGGCAGGGCGCGCCTGAACGCATGAATGAAAAACAACTCACTACTGATGCCCGCGGGCATCAGCTGACCAACATTAACGTCTGGACGCCGGACAGCCAGTGGCTGGTGTATGACGTGCGTCCGCACGGTGGCTCTTTCACCGGTTCGACCATTGAGCGTGTGAATGTGAAAACCGGCGAGACTGAAGTCCTCTATCGCGCCGGTGAAAATGCTCATGTGGGCGTGGTCACAGTCAGCCCGCTCCAGCCGGCCCGTTATGCGTTTATTCATGGTCCGGAAAACCCGGATGCCCGCTGGCAGTATGATTTCCATCATCGCCGCGGTGTCATTGTCTCTGAGCCGCAGCGCGCGCAGGCCGTGACGCTCGATGCGATGGACATCACCGCGCCGTTTACGCCCGGTGCTTTGCGTGGCGGTACGCATGTTCACGTTTTCAGCCCCGACGGCTCCCGCCTCAGCTTTACCTACAACGACCATGTTTTGCATGAACTGAATCCTGCTCTGGATTTACGTAATGTCGGTGTCGCCTTTTCCGGACACCCCGTCATGCCGCCAAAACATCATCCCCGCGAATACGATGGCAGCCATTTCAGCGTGCTGGTCAGCGAAACAACGTCCCATCCGCGGCCTGGCAGCGATGACATTAACCGTGCTTACGAAGAAGGCTGGATCGGGCACGAAGGCTATGTCAAAACAGGCGGTTCACGTCAGCGGTGGGCGCTGGCCTTTATTGGCGACACGCTTTCCGCCAGCGGAGAAAAGCATCCGGAAATTTTCGTGGTGGATCTGCCGGAAGACGACGCGGATTACCTGAAAGCAGGGGTAAAACCGTTGCAGGGAACGCTGCACACGCTGCCTGCGCCACCGTCGGGCGTGAAACAGCGGCGCATTACGTTTACCGAAAAAGGCGTCGCCGCTCAGCCGCGTCACTGGTTACGGTCTTCGCCGGATGGCAGCCAGATTGCGTTTCTGATGAAAGATGGAAAAGACGTGGTGCAGTTCTGGACGGTGTCGCCCAATGGCGGCAAACCGGTGCAGATCAGCCATTCGGCCAGCGGAATTCAGTCGGCGTTTAGCTGGAGCCCGGACGGAAAATCGGTGGCGCTGGTGTGCGATAACAGCGTGATGCGCCTTGATGTGGAAAGCGGAGAAATGCACCGGCTGACCGGAAGAACGGAAATCGCGCCGTGCGCGGATGCTGTAGTGTATTCCCCCGACGGCAGCCAGATAGCTTTTATGCGTCAGGTGGGGGAATTTGCGCAAATTTTCGTGACGGCCAGCCGCTGAGATTTTACCTAACCGGCCGGTCTGGCCGGTTTCATTCCCTCAGGCTGAGGCTTACTTTTTATGTGTGGAGGATTTCTGAGTGCGCGGCGTCGTGGTCATCGGCGGAACGTGATCGATATCGACCCCGTTGCTCAGCGCAATGTTGTGCTCTTCGCTGGCTTTGACGCGGTCGCGCGTTGTGACCTTTCCGCTGCGATAATAATCATAAGGCAGCAAAACCGTATCGAGTAAGGCGCTGAAAGGTAAATCCACTAACAACAGCGGGGTCATCGCCCAACTGGTGTCGTCGCTTTTCATCATATTCACATCAGCGCGTGCGCCTGAATAATAGCCGGTGTCTCCGCCGGTGTGGCTCATCACGCTGGAACAACCGCTCGTCGCTAAAAAAATACATCCTGTCATCAGCGGCGTCAGTACAAATTTCATCATGTTAGAACTCATCTTATGCTGTCAGTCTGAGTTTTTAAGTCAAAACGACTTATACCACCCAGCAAAAAAAATTAACAAAGCAAGCTGTAGCTCTGTGGCTGCGATCCCATTAAGTGTAATGACTATTTGAAATCTTGCAGGAAACCGCCTGCTGTCCCTGGCTTTTCGCCCTCGCACTATTTGTATTTTGACGTCCGCAGTTCAAACGAAAACAAAATTTTTGTCTTTTTCTTGCGAATGCCCACTTGAAATACTCTCTTTCATCGCCATTTTTAATGTACGACGCAGGGGAACGATCGCCGGAAGGGATCGTGAATATAAACCGCGCCGCGAGCCTGTCCATCAGGAAGGCTATATACATATACTCGCTGAATGTCAGGAGAAGTAGTAATGCGTAATTTTGATTTATCACCACTATACCGCTCTGCAATTGGTTTTGACCGTTTATTTAATCTTATCGAATCGGGTCAGAATCAGGGTGGCGGCTATCCTCCTTATAATGTTGAATTAGTTGACGAAAACCATTACCGGATTGCCATCGCGGTAGCGGGATTTGCCGAATCCGAACTGGACATTACAGCGCACGACAATATGTTAGTGGTCAAAGGCGCGCATGCACCGACTGACGCTGACCGCACATATTTATATCAGGGCATTGCTGAGCGTAATTTCGAACGCAAATTCCAGCTGGCCGAACACATTCAAATTAAAGCGGCCAATTTGTCGAATGGTTTGCTGTATATCGATCTGGAACGCATCGTTCCTGAAACGTCCAAACCACGGCGTATTGAGATCCGCTAAGCGTTTATAAAGACAACGCACAAATGAAAAAGTTTAGGCTCGCCGTCAGGGGGCTGAACCGTCACACCCAAATCGGGCGACGGATTAATTAATCTCGCTTCAAAGAAGGAGTTACACAATGCGTAATTATGATATTTCCCCATTACTTCGTCAGTGGATTGGTTTTGATAAATTAGCCAGCTCAATGCAAGGCGGCGATCAGGCTTTTCCTCCGTACAATATTGAGAAGTCTGACGACAATCATTACCGCATTTCGCTGGCGCTCGCTGGTTTCCAGCAGAGCGAGCTGAATATTGAAGTGGAAGGGCCGCGTTTAACCGTAAGCGGTACGCCTGCTCAGCCGGAAGCGAAAGTGGAATATCTGCATCAGGGGTTAGTGATCAAGCCTTTCACCCTGAGCTTCACGCTGGCAGAGCACATGCATGTGTCGGCCGCCGAGTTTGTAAACGGCCTGCTGCACATCAATCTGGTGCGTGACGTACCGGAAGCTTTGCAGCCACAGAAAATTGCGATCGGCACCGAGAAACCTGCACTGGAGAATCAGTCAGCGTAATCCGGCGGCAGAGTCGCTAAAAACGAAAACAGGAGGACATTTGTCCTCCTGTTTTTTTATGCCTGTCGTGCAGGAAAATTAATTTTCGGCGTGCGCTTTTTCGACTTCTTCCGCCAGAATTTTCACGCCGCGTTCAATCTGTTCCGCATCCGGCACGTAGTTCATGCGCATGCACTGATGCGTATGCGGCCACGGATGCTCAAGCCCCGGGAAGAAATAATCCCCCGGCACCATCAGCACGCCGCGCTGTTTCAGGCGCTGATACAACACTTCAGTAGTAATCGGCAGATCCTTAAACCACAGCCACAGGAAAATTGCGCCTTCCGGTTTGTGGATCAGGCAGCGTTCTTCCGGCAGATAGCGGCGCAGCGTGGCGATGGTTTCCTGCACACGCTGAGAGTAAAACGGCTTGATCACGTTTTCTGATAACTTCAGCAAGTCACCACGGGCAATCATTTCTGTGGCGATGGCAGGCCCGACGCTGCCCGGTGCCAGACTGATAATCCCGTTCATGTTGCTGATCGCTTTGATGATTTTCTCATCGGCAATCACGATGCCGCAGCGAGAACCCGGCAGGCCGAGCTTCGACAGGCTCATGCACAGAATGATATTCGGGTTCCACAGCGGCGTTGCGTCGGTAAACACGATGCCGGGGAACGGCACCCCATAGGCGTTATCGATTAATAACGGAATATCTTTCTGCTGCGCCAGTGCATCGAGGCGAATCAGCTCTTCGTCAGTAATCACGTTGCCGGTCGGATTGGTCGGGCGTGAAACGCAGATCAGGCCGATATCATCAGTGATATTCAGATGATCAAAATCGACGTGATATTTGAACTGGCCTTCGGGCAACAGCTCGATATTCGGTTTGGCGGAAACAAACAGATTTTCGTCCAGCCCGGCGTCCGCGTAACCCAGATATTCCGGAGCCAGCGGGAACAGCACTTTCGACATGCTGCCGTCGGCGCGACGTCCGGCGAACAGATTGAATAAATAGAAGAAGGCGCTCTGGCTGCCGTTGGTCAGCGCGATATTTTGCGCATCGAGCTGCCAGCCGAGTTCTTTCTGCAACATTTCTGCCAGTGCGTGACGCAGCACGTCCTTGCCCTGAGGGCCGTCGTAATTGCACAGCGCTTCGGTCAGCTTGCCTTCGGCCAGCATTTCCGTCAGCAGCGTCTGGAAATAATCCTGCATCTCAGGGATCTGCGCCGGATTACCGCCGCCCAACATCACAGCACCTGGTGTGCGTAAACCGTCATTCATATCGCCCATCAGGCGGGTAATGCCTGAAAAACGGGTAAATTTGTCACCGAAAGCAGAAAACGTCATAGAAAGCTTTGTATGTTATCGAAATGTGATGCCCACCATAACGCCTGAGGCTAAGCAGTGCAATCCGACCACGGGGTTTTGAACTGTCCTTCCCTTTCAAAAATCCCTGAAAGGGAAGGAGAAGGAAGGGGTTACTTTCTGAGAACTTCAGGATTCACGCAGAACTGTTTAACGTCGCCGTTCAGGGCGGCGATCAGGTTATCCACCGCACAGGCCGCCATATCGTAACGGGTCTGATGTGTCGCGGATCCCACGTGCGGCAGCGCCACCACGTTGGGCAGGCTCAGCAGCGGAGAATCTTTCGGCAACGGTTCTTTCTCGAACACGTCCATCCCGGCACCATAAATCGTCCCGTCTTTCAGGGCTTCAATCAGCGCAGGTTCATCAATGACCGGGCCACGACCGGCGCTGACCAGCACGGCGCTGGATTTCATTTTCGCCAGCTGTTCCTTGCCGATCAGATGGAACGTTTGTTGGGTCATAGGCAGCAGAACACAGACGAAATCAGATTTCTCCAGCAGTTCGTCCAGCTCACATTTGCGTGCGCCAAAACGCTCTTCCGCTTCGGTATGCTGACTGCGTGCGTTGTACAGAATCGGCATATCAAAACCGAAATGCGCACGCTGAGCGAGCGCCAGGCCGATGCGGCCCATACCCACGATACCCATGGTTTTGTGGTGAACGTCGATGCTGAACCAGTCCGGGCCGACGTTTTCTGTCCATTCACCCGCTTTCACACGTTCGGCCAGATTCACGACGCGGCGGGCCGTCGCCAGCACCAGCGCCATCACGGTATCAGCGACCGTATCGGTCAGCGCGGTCGGGGTGTGCATCAGCGGGATTTCACGACGCGTCAGTTCCGCGACGTCAAAATTATCGTAGCCTACGGAGCTGGTGGAAACGGCGCGCAGGCGCGGCGCGTGATCCAGCAAATCTTTATCCACCCGACCGCCTGAGCCCAGCAGTCCTTCTGCGTTCTGCAAAGCGTCTAAAACCTGCGCACGGTTTTCTTCAGTGATGTCATCAAATTGAGTGATGGCGAAATGCTGTTCCAGGCGTTGTTGCAGGTCTGCGGGTTGTTTCTTATACACAACGATAGACGGCTTCATCAATTACAACTCCCTCAGGTTAAGGAAACTTCTTTTTGTTTCATTTCAGATTGTCGCGGTTTTACCAGCAGGGTTAATCCTGCGGAAACCAGTAACGACACGGCCATAAAAATAAAGGAGGCTGCCGGGCTGCCCGTATTACCGTTCAGATAACCGACAAACCAGGAACCAAAGAACGAGCCAAGCGCTCCGAGGCTGTTGATTAACGCCATTGCGCCGCCGGAAACATTCTTCGGCAGCATTTCAGGAATGATGGCGAAAAACGGGCCATATGGGGCATACATTGCCGCGGCAGCGACCACCAGTAAACTGTACGAAAGCCAGAAATTGTTTGTGCCAACGGCCCATGAACCAAAGAATGCCAGCGCGCCGACCAGTAAAAGTGGCCAGACAAATAACCGGCGGTTTTGCATCTTGTCGGAAGCCCACGACACCAGAATCATGGCGATCGTGGCCGCCAGATACGGCGCGGACGACAGCCAGCCCGCTTCGACCATGCCCATCGATTTCCCGTCGCGCAAAATCGACGGCAGCCACAGTACAAAACCGTACACGCCGATGCTCCAGAAGAAATATTGCAGGCAAAGGAAAATGACGTTCCGCGAACGGAAAGCTTCGCGATAACCGCCCACCGCCTGAATACTTTTCTGCTCTTTTTCCAGCTGTGCGGCCAGCGCTTTCTTCTCCTGACTGCTCAGCCAGCTGACTTCTTCGGGTTTATCTTTGACGGTAAACCACCAGATAATCGCCCAGATCACCGCCGGAATACCCTCGAAAATAAACATCTCCCGCCACCCGAACGACTTGATCAGATAGCCGGAAAGCACCGACATCCACAGCACCGTGACCGGATTGCCGAGGATCAGAAACGTATTGGCACGCGAACGTTCGGACTTCGTAAACCAGTTGCTGATATACACCAACATCGCGGGCATGACCGCGGCTTCCACCACGCCCAGCGCGAATCGGATCACTGCCAGCATCGGAATATCAGTGACGACACCGGTCAGCGAGGCGAATCCGCCCCACAGTAAAAGGCACCAGAAAATCAGTTTTTTAACGCTGCGCCGCTCGGCGTAAATCGTGCCGGGGATTTGGAAGAAGAAATAGCCCAAGAAAAACAGCGCGCCCAGCAGGGACGACATACCTTTGGTGATGCCGAGATCGTCATTAATGCCCGCCGCCGACGCGAAACTGAAATTCGAGCGATCGACATAGGCCAGGCTGTACGTGATGAACACGACCGGCATGATGTACCACCACCGGCGGGCGGCGATCCCGGGTTGTTTCATGGTGATTTCTCCGGATGAGGCATCAGAATTACTGACGCAGTAGTTCGACGTAGTAACGCGTCACGGCGGTCAGGTCATCCCCTTCCAGCGGGAATTCGATGCCGCGCGGCACATCCTGAGGCAACATTTTCAATAAAGGTTCCCAGCTGCCATCGCTGTTATCGAGCGCCACGGCGTGCCATTTTCCGTCTCGCTGTTCCGCCGCTTTCACATGCACATAACCCACATGGCGTGCCAGTCGTTCAGCGGCCGCACTCGGATCCTGTCCCACCCACAGCCAGTTCGCTGTATCAAACGTCAGGCTCAGCGGCAGATGCAGCGATTCCGCCGCAAACGCAAAGGCATTAATGCGCGACAAAATTCCGCAATCACTCGACTGATCATTCTCCACCACCAATTTGACGGTCTGAGAATCCAGCAGTACGCGCAACGGCGTCAGGTCGGCACCGGGTTCAAATTCGCCCAGTGAAAACTTAATGGTGCGGGCACCTAAAACATGCGCTTCGGAAAAATACTTTTTTGCATCCGGATTCAGTTTGCCGCCTGAAATGAACAGCGGGAAGGGCACCGAATAGATCGAAAACAGCCCGTGGCGCTTAATGTTTTCCGCCAGTTCGGGCAGGGCATCCAGTTCCTGCTCGCTGAACAATTCACGACGAATTTCCACACCGTCTGCCTGCGCGTCTGCAATGATTGAAAGCAGCGCGGCCTGCCCGCCAAGGGCCTTCACCACGCTGTTTCCGTAAGCGGCGGTGACAATGACGACTTCTCTTTTCATGCGTGTGTATCCTGGTAAACGCGCCACTGCGGCGGCGCAGGCGATCAAATCCAAAACATCATTTTAGTAAAACAAACGCCAGTTGGAGGTGTTGTTAATGTTTTGTTTCGTTTTATACAACCTAATTGGAACCGGTTCCAATCAACAGAACAAAAGGCCTAAAACATGATCCCGCTCACGAAGAACGGGGCAGGAAACGGAGGGGAAAAGAATCAGCGCGCTGCCGTGGAACCACGTGCAATCAGCTCGCCGGAGAATTCCAGGTCTTTAACGGGATCGGTATTTCCCTGTATCCGCGCGACCAGCTGGCCGAGCGCGGCCACGCCCATTTCGTAGGTCGGTTGTTTAAGCGTAGTGATCCCGACACCTGCCAGTTCGGCCCAGTCCAGTTCGTCGAAACCAGATAATCCGATGTCCTGCCCCCAGACAATCCCCTGCCGTCGCATGGCGCGAGCGACCTGCAATGTGAGCGTACCGTTCACGCACATTACGGCTTTTCGTTTGTCGGGATGGCGGGCAATAAATTCACGCAGCAGATTATCCAGTCCGTCGGTATTCGAAATCTCAATCTCGCCCTGTTCGGCGATGTGCTGCGGCGATTGCTGCATGCGATGGAGAAAAGTACGCAGACGGTCAAAACGGGTATTAATGGTGGCGGGCTCGCTGATAAAAAGCAGAGCTTCAAAACCCTGTTGCAGAAGATGATTGGTCATCATCTGCGTGGCTTCGACGTTGTTCAGGCCGATGACGTCGCAGGCAAAATTCGCGACTTTACGGTCGATCAGTACCATCGGTAAATTGGCCTGTTGCAGCGTGGAAATCGCCGCTTCACGCATTCCGACGGCGTTCACGACAATGCCGTCCACGCGATAACTGCTGAGCAATTGCAGATAATGTTTTTCCTGATCGAGCTCGTTATTGGTGTTACACACCAGCAGCGTCAGCCCTTGCTGGCGGCAGGCAGCTTCGACACCGCGCATGACTTCAACGGAATACGGGTTGGTGATATCGGCAATAATCAGGCCAATCAGACGCGTCTGGCCGCTTTTCAAGCTGCGCGCCATCTGGCTGGGCTGATAATCGAGCAGGGCGATCGCCCGTCCGATGCGTTCTTTTAACGCGTCGGACAGCAGGTCTTTTTCACCGTTGAGATAACGTGAAACGCTGGTTTTACCCGTTTTCGCGGCGCTGGCGACATCACGTATCGTGGCGCGTACCGGTGCGCCCGGTTCCTGTTTTTTACTCACAGCCTTTCTCTCCTCATGCTAGTCCCACGGAGACTAGCACAGAGTGCCGAAAGGCTGCATCCCGTAAGTCAGCGCAATCCCTGCGCCGTTTGCACCCCGGAAACCGTCCCGGTCTTTGGTCTGCTGCTCAGCGTAAAGGCCGAAATGATTGTCACGCTAAAGGCAATACCGCCAAGGATCAGGTAGGTATCGCTGAACCCGATGCGGTCATACAAGTTACCGGCGAACGCCGAAAGGAAGATGGCCGCCAGCTGTTTGGCAAAGTTAAACCCGATCAGATAAATGGTCGCCGAGAACCGGACATCAAAAATCTGCGTGATGTATTTGAATACGCCGACCAGCAGGAACGGCACTTCCAGCGCATGCAGCATTTTGAGTAAAATAACTTCGATGGCGGTGGTCGCAAATGACGAGCCGACAATGCGGATCGACATAATGGTGCCCGCCAGCAGCAGCGTATTTTTCGCGCCGATGCGGTTAATAATCCACGGCGAACAGAACATGATCAATGCGTTGCATAGCTCGCCCGCGGTGGTGACGTAGCCGAACATTTCCGTGCCCTGCTGCGGTGATGCAAAGAAGGTTTTGAAGAACGTGGCGAATTGCTGATCAAATACGTCGTAGACGCAGGCGACGCCGATAACGTACAAAATCAGCATCCACAGTTTGCGTTCTTTCAGCAACAAAGCCGCCGTTTTCAGTGAGAATTGCGGCTGATTGGCGCCGAGTTTATCCATCACTACCGCATTCTTGTTTTCCTGCGGGCGGGAAATCAGCAGCAGAACCATCAGGATCAGCGCCGCGCCGGAACCCATCCAGAACACGATGTCGGGATTAATGTTAAACAGCACGCCCGCTGTCGAGGCACAAATTCCCCAGCCGAAACAACCGAACATCCGCGCCTTGCCGTATTCAAATGAACTGTTGCGGCTGACTCTTTCGATATATGCCTCAGTTGCGCCTGAACCGCCCGCGAACACGAAACCGATATAGGCACCGCCGAGAATGGCGCCGAGCACGATATTGAGTTTTAACAACGGTGCGAAAACGTAAATGAAGAACGGCGCGAACAGGAAAAGCAGCACGGCGATAATCCACAGCAGATGTTTTTTGAGGCCGAGCTTGTCAGAAATAACGCCGAAAATCGGCTGAAACAAAATGGCGAACAGCGACATGCTGGAAAACACGATGCCGGTTTCCGTTTTGCTCAGGCCGATAATGTCCGAAAGCCAGATCGGTAAAAACGGATAACAGGTCGCCATAATGAAGAAATAGAGGAAGAAATAGCTGCCAAATATCCAGAAGTTGGCATTGTTTTTATAGAAACAGCGGTCGGAAGTTTGTGTAGGGTTCATAGTGATTTCCTTGCCGAAACCATGAAAACCGGCACTGTCGCACCGGTGTTTTTAGTTATTATCTGATTTGTTCGAAGCCCAGAAGCAGGGCGCTTTCAGGATCCAGTACCGGTAACGCCACCCCGGCATTTGCCAGCCATTCACCACTCAGCACCGGCGATTCATGCAGCCACGCCGGTTGTACACGCATGGTGTGACCGCTGCCGCCGCCTTTCAGCAACGCCGGTTCATCAAGCACTGTCACGCGATAACGCGCATCTGCTTTCAGCCCCGGCACGCGTAACGTACCGGGCAGCGACCAGGTTGGCATTGCCAGCTGACTGACCAGAAACACCGCGTGATCTTTGTTCACGCTTACCACGCCGTTAATCAGCACCGTTTCGTCGTGCGTATCTACGCGGTACACCTCGCCGCTGTGTAATAACGGGCGCAACTGCTGATGCAGGCGGCTATATTTCGCAAAACCGGCGCGCTCAGCCTCCCCTTCTTTCACCGGATCCAGCTCAATGCCCATATGGCCGAACAGCGCCGTCAGGCCGCGAAATTCAATGCTGTGCTGGCGTGACGTGGCGTGGCACCGTTTATTGCCGATGTGCGAGCCCATGACTTCCGGCGGGAAGAAATAGCTCATGCCGCGCTGAATTTTCTGCCGCTCCAGCGCGTCGTTATTGTCCGATGTCCAGAAACGATGGCTGCGTTTGAGCACTTCGAAATCAATGCGGCCCCCGCCGGACGCGCAGGATTCAAACTCGATGTGCGGGAAGCGTTCGCCCAGCACATCCAGCAAACGGTAGAATTGCTGCGTTTGTGCCGTCAGCGCCGCGCGGCCTTCATGGCCGGGCTGGACGATTTCACGGTTCATGTCCCATTTCACGTAATCGACATCGTGCTCGCCGAGCAGCCAGCTCATGCGTTCCACCAGATAATCAAAGACCTGCGGATTGTTCAGGTCGAGCACGAACTGATGACGGCCACTCGGCTGCTGATAACCCGGCAATGCCAGCAGCCAGTCGGGATGGGCGCGGTACAAATCCGAATCCGGGTTAATCATTTCCGGCTCGACCCAGATACCAAATTCCATGCCGAGATTTTTAACGTGGTCGATCACCGGTTTCAGCCCGTTCGGGTATTTCTTCTCATCGAGATACCAGTCCCCCAGCGCGGCGCGATCGTGGTCGCGCCCCTTAAACCAGCCGTCGTCGATAATGAATCGTTCAACGCCTAACGCGGCGGATTCTGTCGCCATCTGCATGATGTAGTCAGGATCGTGATCGAAATAAATGCCTTCCCAGGTATTAAGATGCACCGGACGTGGTTTCTCGGTCGGGAACCGCAAAATCTGTTCACGCACAAACCGGTGGAACTGCTGACTCATCCGGTTCAGGCCGCTGGCGGAATAACTGGCGTACAGCCACGGGGTTTCCAGCGTTTCGCCCTGTTCCAGGCGCTGTTCGCCGGGGAAATACAACGCTTCGGCCTGCACCAGACGGCGACCGTCGGTTTTGATGTCAGCGCGCAGACGGTGGTTACCGCTCCAGCCCAGATGCATTCCCCAAACTTCGCCCTGTTCTTCACTGAAACCCGGATGACCGATCATCATCGCCGGAAAATATTCGGAGGACGTTTTCCCGCGGCGGTTTTCCTGAATGATGCCGCCATGACCGAGCAGTGTGCGGTGCGGTTGAAACTCTTTGATCCAGCGGCCATGAAACGCCATGACTTCGGCGGCGCGTTCCGGCAGCGGCAGGGTGACAGCCAGCCGCGTGACCTGATACGTGCCGGGTTTGAGACTGGTCAGTGCGTTGCGTGCCAGTAAAACGCCGCTGTCATCAAGGCGCAGTTCGCTGCGAAATTGCAAACCGGCGATCGCGTCTTCGGTGGTGATCGTCAGCTGATTGCCGTCGTGCTTGACCTGCGTGGTATTGAACACCGGCGACCAGTCCAGTCCGTCGCGATGACCTTCCATGCCCGGCGTACCAAAAGAACCGCGGCCTGAATCGGCGCTGAAATTCACCGGCGCTTCCACATCAATCCGGCCATTTGGCACTGCGCGGCTCAGCGAAATAATGTCATCCGCAGAAAACTGACTGAGGCGGTTTCCCCAGTAAAGAATCTCAGCGTAAGGCGTGCAGCGGACGATCAGGCTGGTCTGTCCGCCGGTTAAATGAATAATCTGGTTTTCCATATAGTCACTGCTCCACACATAAAATTGCGCTGATAAGACGCGATCAGGTGGAGTAACTATTGATCCGAAACGTTTCGGATAGGAAATGAGAAAAGTTAAAAATGTGATATAGGGTGGAAAAATAACCTAAGGGTGAATTATCAGCGTGGTGGATGGACGGTGACGCCTGCCTGCAATTCGGGCTGCCAGAGAACCTGCAAATTTTTCAGCGGTTCGTTGCGGATCAGCGCCATGGTCATCGTGGCAATTTGCAGGCCGACCGCTTCGCGCGTGCCCTGACGGACGGCGGTAACGGCGACATCGGGCACGCTGTCGCCCGGCAAACCGTCAAAAATAATCAGGGAAATACCGCCGCTGAGCAGTAATCCGGCTTCCTGCAACGCCAGCGCGGCACCTTCGCCATGCATATTGCAGTCGCAGACAATGGCCGTCGGAGGCACCGGCAACGTCAGCAGCGCCTGCGTAGTCTGATAACCGGCGCGACGGCTCGGGCTGATTTTATGCACGTAATCAGGATTGTGCGGCAGCGCGTTTGCCCGCAAACCGTCGAGATAACCCTGATAGCGCTGGCCGATAAATGATTGCTGATTGTTTTCGCCGAGAAAAGCGATGCGCTGATGCCCGAGTGTGGCCAGATGATCGACTGCCATCTGCATTCCGGCGCGGTTATCGAAATCAAACCAGGCGTAATCCTGCGTCAGACACTGGCTGCGCCCCAGTGCCAGAAACGGAAAATTACGCTGTTGTAAATCCAGCAGTCGCGGGTCGTTATCCAGCGTATGCGCCACCAGCATGGCATCGACGCGTTTACTTTCGATCAGCCGCCGCCAGGAAAACGTGCCCAGTTCATCCGGCACCAGCAGTAAATCGATTTCATATTTTGCCAGTTCGCGGGTGATACAGCCGACCATTTCGATAAACGCGGAATTGCTCAACGGATGAGAAGTGAAAGGGAAAATGAGGCCAACGGCGTCGATCTTCCCCATTTTCAACCGGCGGGCGAGAGTGTTTGGCCGGTAGCCGCGTAAATCTGCTGCCGCCTGAACCCGCGCTTTGGTATCCGCTGAAACATCATCGTACCCGTTCAGCGCACGGCTGACGGTGGTGACAGAGAGACCGAGATCTTTCGCAATCGCTTTCAGAGACATACTGGCATCCGTTACACAGGGGGGAAGGCGCGTGGCGGGAGAATATCACAAACGTGAAAACGGAGCCGAATGGCTCCGTTTTTATCAGGGGAAGGACAAAATTTACTGCAACGGACTGAGGGTGATCTCGACGCGACGGTTCTGCGCTTTACCGGCCTCAGTGCTGTTGCTGGCGATCGGATTGTCCGGGCCTGCGCCAGTGGTGTGTACGCGGCTGCCTTCAACGCCCTGAGTGATCAGCGCGCTGCCGACGCCATCAGCACGTTGCTGTGAAAGTTTCATGTTGAGCGCGCGGGTACCGGTGCTGTCGGTGTAACCGACGACGTTAACGGCGGTTTTCGGATACTCTTTCAGCACCATCGCCACGCCGGTCAGCGTATTTGCACCTGCCGGTTTCAGCGTGCTGCTGTTGGTGTCAAACGTCACGTTGTTCGGCATGTTCAGCACGATGTTGTCGCCCTGACGGGTCACGCTGACGCCGGTGCCTTTCATCTTGTCGCGCAGTTTAGATTCCTGCACATCCATGTAATAACCCGCACCGCCACCCAGTGCAGCCCCTGCCGCTGCCCCGATCAGCGCGCCTTTGCCGCGATCGTGTTTGGATGAAGAAAGCATACCGACGCCCGCGCCGAGTGCGGCACCGATGCCCGCACCAATGCCGGATTTGCCTGCTTCTGATTCCCCGGTGTAAGGGTTGGTGGTACAGGCGGAAAGGCCCATCGTCACACACAGCACGCCTGCAACCACTAGAAGTCTTTTGTTCATCATTATTCCTTTCTGGATGTTTAATTTTTCAGAACTTTACTGCGGCATTATGACTGCTCTTTTGGCGGCAAGTTGCACAGAAAAAGGTGTCAAAACATAAACAAATGCAACAGGCAGAGTTCAGCCCTGCGGCGTTCTGGCGCTCTTTATGCGCAATTTTGGGGCGTTAAGCAGTAGGAGAATTCCGGTTATCTGTTTTTGTATTTTTGCAGATTTTGGGAACTTATTCGGAAAGGGGATGGAACCAGCGGAGGATCCAGGTGGGCATGTCGGTGCCGGGATGACGGGTTTCGGCGGTGATCTCAAAGTTTTCCTTACGATAGAACGCCATCGCACGGTGGTTTTGCTGGTACACCTCGAGCAGCAGAACCGGATATTCCTCCTTAGCCGCCGCCATCAGCCGTTGCGCGGTACCGTCGCCGTAATGGGACGCTTCGACAAACAGGGCACCGATAAACTGCTGATTCAGCACGCCGATAAAGCCGCAAATTTCATCATTTGTATCGCAATCCACCCAGATGCGGGCTTTGGGCAAAAAATCTTCCCTCACCATTTGCAGGCTTTCAATCCAGTAGGATTCGGCAATAAAAGAGTGAGAGATCAGAGAACTGCGCAGCCAGAGCAACAAAATGGTTTCGTGATCGGCGGGCTGCGCAAGGCGGATCATGACGGCTGATTCGCCGGATGGCAGAAGCAATAAGACTGATGATCGTTCACCAGCCCGGCTGCCTGCATAAAGGCATAACAAATCGTTGAACCGATAAATTTAAAGCCTTTCTTTTTCAGTGCCCTGGACATGGCATCGGACACCGTCGTTTTCGCCGGAACGCCTTCCGGGCCGAGCGGATTATTGATGACCGGCTGGCCGCCCACGAAATTCCAGATGAATTCTGAGAAACTTTCACCGCTGGCTTCCATGGCCAGATATGCCTGCGCGTTACCGATAATGGCTTTGATTTTTCCCCGATGGCGGATGATACCGGCATCAAGCACCAGGCGTTCAACGTCGTCGTCAGTCATTTTGGCAATTTTCACCGGATCAAACGCGTGGAAGTTCTGGCGGTAATTTTCGCGCTTTCTCAGCACGGTTATCCACGAAAGTCCTGCCTGCTGGCCCTCGAGGCACAACATCTCAAACAACTCGCGGCCATCTTTGACCGGCACGCCCCATTCTTTATCGTGGTAATCGAGGTAAATCGGTTCTTTGGAAACCCAGCTACAGCGCGTCATCTCGTTTTCTCCTTGAAAGCGTGGGCTCCAGTGTGTGGTTTCTCGGATAACTCTGCAACGTCGCAATTTGCGCACCGTGAACTTGACGCTGGTCGGATCTGAACAATATTTAAAGCCATTCATTACGAATTCCTTACATTTAATCAGGGGCATGCGCCGCTGAAACTTCAGGAAAACAGGTTTATGGCAGGCACAAAAAAGTACGCAACACGGCTGACGCAGGGCGCATTCGCCGTGGCGCTTTGCCTCGGAACGCAGGCTTCAGCGCAGGCTTATGATCAGCTGTATGTTTTCGGCGACAGCCTGAGTGATACCGGCAATATTGGCCGCTGGACCTTCGACAGCAGCTCACATCAGCTGTATGACGAAATTTTGGCGAACAACATCGGCACGACCTTAAAACCCTCTTCACAAGGCGGGCAGAACTATGCCGAAGGCGGCGGCGTCGCGGTGCCGGGGCTGGATTCCGATTACACCACGCAGGAACAGGTTCAACATTATCTGGCATCGACCGGCGGCAAAGCCGACCCGAACGGGCTGTATATTCACTGGATCGGCGGTAACGATCTGGCCGCTGCGGCGCTGAGCCTGAATCCGGTCACGGCGCTGCAAATTGCCACCAACAGCGCCACGCAGGCGGCCTCGCAGGTGAATGATTTACTGAAGGCGGGTGCCGGAACGGTCATCGTGCCGACGGTGCCCAACATCGGACTGACGCCGGTACTGATGGAAGGCGTGATTCAGGTCGGATTACTGCCGGTGCAGCAACAGGCGCTGGAAGCGGCCTATCAGTATCTGAATGCGCAGAATACGCCGGATGCCGGTGCCCGTACCGAAGCGATTCACAAGGCTCTGGCCGCAGCCGCGGCGGAAGGTTCCGGTATTCCGCTGGTGCAGGACGTTATCGCCAAAGGGCTGGCGGCAGCGTATGACGCGCTCAAAGACGTAGCGGGCGGCCTGACCGATACCTACAACACCACTGAGGATATCGCGCTGGCGAAAACTGGCGGCAATATTGCCCGCGTGGATATCAACGGATTGTTCAACGAAGTGGTAGCCGATCCGGCGTTATACGGTTTCGCCAATACTGCCGGCACGGCCTGTCCGGTCGGGACATCCGCGTCGGAATGCACCTCGAATCTGCCGGGCTTCGACGCCAGTAAATCGTTCCTGTTTTCCGATCATTTCCACCCGACACCTCAGGCGCACGCGCTGATCGCCCAGTACATGCAATCGGTGATCAACGGTCCGCTGGAAGCCACGGCGCTGAATCAGGGCTCGCTGGCGCTGGCGCGAAATACGCAGGGATTGCTCGACAGCCGTTATCAGCAACTGCGCACGCAGGATAACGATGCCGGTACGTTTGGTATGTTTGGCGGGTATGCCGGGCAGAGTGCCGACAGCAAAATCAATCCGTCGCTGGGGGATGGCGATCTGACCTCGAATTCGCTCAATATCGGCATGGATTATCAGATGACCGATCGCTGGATGATGGGGCTGATGATTTCCGGTTCAGACGATAAACAGGATCCGACTGACCATTACAGCTACCGCACACGCGGCTGGATGGCGACGGCGTTTACCGGCGTGAAAATCGCCGAAAACGGCTGGATCAACGGCGATGTGCATTATGGTTCACTCAATTATGATGACATTAACCGCCGCATCACGCTCGGGCCCACCACCCGCACTGAGCGCGGTGAGACAGACGGTAAACAGATCGGCGGACGCGTCACCGCGGGCTGGGATTTCCCAATTTTACCGGTGCTGAAAACCGGCCCTGTAGCGCAATACAGCTGGGATTACAGCAGCATCAATGGCTACAGCGAGCAAGGTAACAACAGCACCTCAATGCGCTTTGGCGACCAGACGTCCCATTCGCAGATCGGCGCACTCGGCTGGCGTGTAAATGCAGAACTCGGCATCGTCAATCCATATGCACAGGTGACGTATGACCGGCAGTTTGGGGACAAAACCTATACCGCGACCGGTGCCATCAAATCCACCCGCACGCATTTTAGCCGCACCACAGGCGAGCAGGATGACGACTGGGTCGATATGACCGTCGGCGCCAACGTCCAGATCACCCATAGCATTTCCGCCTTTGCCGCCGTCTCCCAGAGCACCGGACTGGATTCCGGCGAACAAACGTCATACAACGCGGGGATCAGCGCAAGATTTTAAAAGCATCTTAAAGGGTGCTTTTAAAGATGCTTTTAAGGCTATAATAACGGCATAGTGTGACAGGAGAAAAGCTATGCCGTTTGAAATACTCACTTCCTCAGCCGCCAGTATTACCGAGCTAAAACGTGATCCGATGGGAACGTTCTCCGCCGGAGAAGGTGAAGCCGTGGCGATCCTTAACCGTAATGAACCGGCCTTTTATTGTGTTCCACCAGAGGTTTACGCCTATTTCCTGAGTCTTGCAGAAGACGTGGAACTAAACCGCATAATGGATGCGCGGCAGGGCGAAGAAAGGATAAGGCTGACGCTGGATGACTTATAAAATCGATTTTCTGAAGTCAGCCCTGAAAGAATGGAAGGCGCTGGCACCTCCCATTAAAGACCAGTTTAAAAAGAAACTCGCTGAGCGGCTCGAAAATCCTCATGTTGTTTCTGCCCGTTTATGTGGCCCAAAAACTAACCGTTATAAAATTAAATTGAAGAGCCTCGGCTACCGTCTGGTCTATCAGGTTGAGGATCAGGAAATCGTGGTAATTGTTGTCGCGATTGATAAACGTGAGGGCAATGAAGCCTATAAACTGGCAGAGAAGCGCTGAATACTGGCGTTTTTAAGGTAGTTCACAGGGATCTGTTGTGTGATTATCTTCCGTTCAGCGGGTATACTGTCCGACTCTTTATAAACCCACTTTCTCGCGTGCGAATCCAACATGCAAAAGTTTGATACCAAGACATTTCAGGGCCTGATCCTGACACTGCAAGATTATTGGGCGCAGCAGGGCTGCACCATTGTTCAACCGCTGGATATGGAAGTCGGTGCAGGCACCTCGCACCCGATGACCAGCCTGCGCGCACTCGGCCCTGAGCCTTTTGCGGCAGCCTATGTTCAGCCATCACGCCGTCCCACTGACGGCCGCTACGGCGAAAACCCGAACCGCCTTCAACACTATTATCAGTTCCAGGTGATGATCAAACCGTCACCGGAAAACATTCAGGAACTGTACCTCGGTTCCCTGAAAGAGCTGGGCCTTGACCCGCTTGTCCACGATATCCGCTTCGTTGAAGACAACTGGGAAAACCCGACGCTCGGCGCCTGGGGTCTTGGCTGGGAAGTGTGGCTGAACGGCATGGAAGTGACGCAGTTCACTTACTTCCAGCAGGTCGGCGGCCTGGAATGTAAACCGGTGACCGGCGAAATCACTTACGGTCTGGAGCGTCTGGCGATGTACATCCAGGGCGTGGACAGCGTTTACGATCTGGTCTGGAGTAACGGTCCGCTGGGCAAAACAACCTACGGCGACGTGTTCCACCAGAACGAAGTGGAGCAATCCACCTATAACTTTGAATACGCCGACGTCGATTTCCTGTTCACCTGTTTTGAACAGCACGAGAAAGAAGCGCAAACCCTGCTGGCGCTCGAAAAGCCGCTGGCACTGCCTGCTTACGAGCGCATTCTGAAAGCGGCCCATTGCTTCAACCTGCTCGACGCGCGTAAAGCGATTTCTGTGACTGAACGTCAGCGCTACATTCTGCGCATCCGTACCCTGACTAAAGCGGTAGCTGAGGCGTATTACGCTTCCCGCGAAGTGCTGGGCTTCCCGATGTGCAAAAAGAACGAGAAGTGAGAAACAGCCATGACTGAAAAAACTTTTCTGGTGGAAATCGGCACGGAAGAACTGCCACCGAAGGCCCTGCGTAGCCTTGCTGAATCTTTTGCCGCTAACCTGACTGCGGAGCTTGATGCGGCGAATCTGCCACACGGCGACGTTAAGTGGTTTGCTGCACCGCGCCGTCTGGCGCTGAAAGTCTCCGGTTTGCATGAATCACAGGCTGACCGCGAAGTTGAAAAACGTGGTCCCGCTGTGGCGCAGGCGTTTGACGCCGAAGGCAAACCAAGCAAAGCCGCTGAAGGCTGGGCTCGTGGTTGCGGCATCACCGTCGATCAGGCTGACCGTCTGGTCACCGACAAAGGCGAATGGCTGGTTTACCGTGCGCACGTCAAAGGCGAAAGCGCGCAACAACTGCTGCCGGCGATGATCGCGACCTCTCTGGCTAAACTGCCCATTCCTAAACTGATGCGCTGGGGCGATTCTGACGTACAGTTTGTGCGTCCGGTTCACACCGTGACCCTGCTGTTAGGCGACGAACTGATCCCGGCGAAAATCCTGGGTATCGATTCTGCGCGTACCCTTCGCGGTCACCGCTTCATGGGCGAGCCGGAATTCACGATTGATAATGCCGATCAGTACCCGCAAATTCTGCTGGAACGCGGCAAAGTCATTGCGGATTACGAGCAGCGTAAAGCCATCATTAAACAGGATGCTGAGAAAGCGGCGAAAGAGATTGGCGGTATCGCCGATCTGAGCGAAAGCCTGCTGGAAGAAGTGGCTTCTCTGGTGGAATGGCCGGTGGTGCTGACCGCGAAATTCGAAGAGAAATTCCTGGCAGTCCCGGCGGAAGCGCTGGTTTACACCATGAAAGGCGACCAGAAGTATTTCCCGGTGTACGACGCCGCGGGCAAACTTCTGCCGAACTTCATCTTTGTCGCCAACATCGAATCTAAAGATCCGCAGCAAATCATTTCCGGTAACGAGAAAGTGGTTCGCCCGCGTCTGGCCGATGCCGAATTCTTCTTCAATACTGACCGCAAAAAACGTCTGGAAGATAACCTGCCGCGTCTGGAAACCGTATTGTTCCAGAAACAGCTGGGTACGCTGCGTGATAAAACCGACCGCATTCAGGCGCTGTCTGGCTGGATCGCTGAGAAAATCGGTGCCAACGTTGAGAACGCTAAACGCGCCGGCCTGCTGTCAAAATGCGACCTGATGACCAACATGGTCTTCGAGTTCACCGACACCCAAGGCGTGATGGGCATGCACTATGCGCGTCACGACGGCGAGCAGGAAGAAGTCGCCGTTGCGCTGAACGAACAGTATCAGCCACGCTTTGCGGGCGACGAATTACCGGCATCGCTGGTGGCTTGTGCGCTGGCTATCGCTGACAAGATGGACACCCTGGCCGGAATTTTCGGCATCGGTCAGCATCCGAAAGGCGATAAAGACCCGTTCGCACTGCGCCGTGCTGCGCTGGGCGTGCTGCGTATCATCGTTGAGAAAAACCTGTCTCTTGATCTGCAAACCCTGACCGAAGAAGCGGTGCGCCTGTACGGCGACAAGCTGACTAACGCCAAGGTTGTCGATGAGGTGGTTGATTTCATGCTCGGTCGTTTCCGCGCGTGGTATCAGGAAGAAGGTCACGCGGTCGATACCATTCAGGCCGTGCTGGCACGTCGTCCAACCAAACCGGCCGATTTCGATGCGCGTGTGAAAGCGGTGAGCTACTTCCGTACGCTGGATGAAGCGGCAACGCTGGCGGCGGCTAACAAACGTGTGTCGAACATTCTGGCGAAATCCACCGACGTTCTGCTGGATCACGTTCACGCCTCCGTGCTGAAAGAACCTGCCGAGCTGAAACTGGCGACGCATCTGGTGGTTCTGCGCGACAAACTGGAACCGCTGTTTGCGGCCGGTGAGTACAAAGAAGCGCTGGTGGAACTGGCTGCGCTGCGCGAAACCGTCGATACGTTCTTTGACACCGTGATGGTGATGGATGAGAACGAGGCGGTGCGTATCAACCGCCTGACACTGCTGTCCAAGCTGCGTGAGCTGTTCCTGCAGGTCGCGGATATTTCGCTGCTTCAGTAAGTGAAGTTTTTGCTCCTCCCTCTGCGAAGGGGGAGGAGCAAGGCACCTTATCAGATGTCAATTTCTACGCTTTTTTAAAAAGCGTTATCCCCCCAATTGTTCTATCCTATATCCCGCATGGAATGCACAGCATCGGCAGGGAACTGGCCGGAAGAAGAACATTGAAATCAGGAGTCAGGACTCATGGCTGTAGGGATCAGAAGCGGTGTATTTTCTCGCTGGCTGGCGCCGTTTATCGCACTGCTGGTTGTTTTCCAGCTCACTGCCTGTGGCGATAAAGAACCGGAACAACGCAAAGCCTTTATCGATTATTTGCAAAATACCGTCATGCGCAGCGGGCAAAACCTGCCTTCGCTGAGTGAAGATCAGAAACAACGGTTTGGTAATTACGCGAATGACTACGGCATCATCCTGTCGTTCTCCCGCCAGATGAAAGGCGCTGTTGATGGCAGTCTGGTACCGGTGGTGAGCGCGATTGGCCAGGTGCGTACCCCGCAGGATTACATGACCCAGCGCAGCGCGTTACAACAGGCGGCCAGCACGCTGAGCATGCTGAATGCGCAGTTGCGTGATTCAAAAGTGAAAGCCGATACGGCGATGGCTGCCCTGAAACAACCGGATGACCTGAAAGCGGTTTATGGTCAGGTCTACAACACCGTGGTGACCCAGCCAGCTAACGTGCTGACTCCGCTGGTGCCGGCGCTGCAAAGCTTCACGCAGGATATCGTCTCCGTGGGTGATTTCCTGCAACAACAGGGCCCTCAGGTGGCATTCGCTAACGGCGGCGTGCAGTTCCCGACGCAGCAACAGGCGACGCAGTACAACACCATGATGTCGAATCTGGTCGGCAAACAGCAGACATTGCTTCAGGCGCAGAAAGTCGCCCAGGGCGATTTCAGCAACTAAGCCAGTTTACGATGTGATGAACAGAAGCCACGCCTCAACGCGTGGCTTTTTTATGAGCGAAAACCAAACGCAATAACGTCAATCAGACGGCGGTCACAAAAATGAATAATAATATAAAAACATTTTTTGTGGTCTTGTTCACAAACAGGCTATTGCATTTATTCTAATTAATTGAAATAACCCACCATCGGTGTGATGCATGTCGGGTTTTATTATTGCGAACGCCATTTTTATAATGCTGATCACAAATCCCCGCCGGTTTGATTAAATCCCTTTCAGAGAATATGCTCAGGAATATAAATTCTCATCGATAAAAATAAGGATAAATAATGTCATCATTAATGGATTTTTTCGACAGTGAAAGTATTGCCATATATCCATCAGCGGAAGACTGGTCGCAGGCAATAGATTTATCGATGAGAAACCTGCTGCAAAGAAAATACATTACTGCGGATTATATTCAGTCAATAAAAGATACCACAACGGAAATCGGGCCTTATTATTTGCTCGCGCCCGGCATTGCCATGCCACATGCCAGACCGGAATGCGGTGCGTTAAAGACGGCGCTCAGTTTTACGCTGTTGCGAGAAGGCGTCAGCTTTGAAGCTGAAAGCCCGCCCGTTAGGCTGCTTATCGGATTAGCGGCAAAAGATTCTGATTCACATATTGAGGCGATTCAGGCGTTAAGTGAAATGCTTTGCGAAGATGAGGTTATTGATGAATTACTCAATGCAAATAACCCAGAGGAATTAATTAACATCATTCAGCGTTATTAGTTTTATCCTAACACTCAACAGGATTTTAATATGGCTAATAAATCAATACGCGCCAGAGTGCAGGCTTTTGGCGGGTTTCTCACAGCGATGGTCATTCCCAATATAGGCGCGTTTATTGCCTGGGGTTTTATTACAGCATTGTTTATTCCCACCGGATGGACACCTAATTCGCATTTCGGGCAACTCGTTAGCCCTATGATCACCTATTTATTGCCTCTGATGATCGGGTCTACGGGTGGGCATCTTATTGGCGGAAAACGCGGTGCCGTGATGGGCGGTATCGGCACGATGGGCGTGATTGTCGGGGCGGATATTCCGATGTTTATCGGCGCGATGGTCATGGGGCCGCTGGGCGGTTATCTCATTAAAGTGGTCGATAAGGCGTTGGAGAAACGTATTCCGGCGGGCTTTGAGATGGTGATCAATAATTTCTCACTCGGCATTCTCGGCATGCTGCTTTGTTTGCTGGCGTATGAAGTAATCGGCCCGGCGGTAATGGAAGCCAATAATTTTGTGAAACAGGGCATTGAGGCGCTGGTGGCGACCGGTTACCTGCCGCTGCTGTCGGTGATTAATGAACCCGCCAAGGTGTTATTTCTGAATAACGCCATCGATCAGGGCGTTTACTATCCGCTGGGTATGCAGGACACCGCCGTCGCCGGAAAATCTATTTATTTCATGGTGGCCTCAAATCCCGGCCCCGGTCTGGGGATCCTCCTGGCATTTTCGCTGTTCGGCAAAGGGCTGAGTAAAAAATCTGCGCCCGGCGCGATGATCATTCATTTTCTCGGTGGTATTCACGAGCTGTATTTCCCGTATGTGCTGATGAAACCGCTGATGATTATCGCCATGATCGCGGGCGGCATGACCGGCATTTATGTTTTCGAACTCTTTGGCGCAGGGCTGGTTGCGGGGCCAAGTCCGGGTTCTATCTTTGCGTATCTGGCACTGACGCCACGCGGGGGCTTTATGGGAACCTGTGCGGGCGTGCTGGCCGGAACCGTGGTCTCTTTCGTCGTCGCCTCTGCCATTCTGAAACTGGACAAATCCCCTGCGGCGGACAGTTTTGCGGATTCTCAGGCCGCCAGCAAAAAGCGCAAAGCCGAAGGCAAAAGCGGGATGCAGCCTGTGGCGGCCAGTATCCGGTTAATCGCTTTTGTGTGTGATGCGGGAATGGGGTCGAGCGCGATGGGGGCGACGACTTTTCGCAAAAAGCTGCAAAAAGCCGGTTATGAAATCGAAGTGAAGCATTACTCCATCGAAAACATTCCGGCCGATGCCGACATCATTGTGACCCACGCCAGTCTTGAAGGCCGCGCTCAGCGTGTGACCGACCAGCCACTGATTCTGATTAAAAACTATCTCGGCGATCCGGCGCTCGATGCGTTGTTTGCCGATATCACTTCCCCGGTTCAGCAAGGAGCAACAGCATGAAAACCAAAGTCGCCGCCATTTACGGTAAAAAAGATGTGAGACTCCGTGAATTTGAACTGCCGGAAATCACCGATGACGAACTGCTGGTGAGCGTGGTGTCGGACAGCGTTTGCCTCTCGACTTACAAAGCCGCTTTGCTGGGCGGTGAACATAAACGTGTACCGGAAGATATCGCCGACCATCCGGCGGTAACGGGGCACGAATGCGCGGGCGTGATTGTGCAGGTGGGCAAAAATCTTACGAACCGGTTTGAAGCGGGAAAACGCTTCGTGCTGCAACCGGCGATGGGGCTGCCCAGCGGGTATTCCGCCGGTTACAGTTACGAAACCTTTGGCGGCAACGCGACGTACATGATCATCCCGAAACTGGCGATCGACCTGGGCTGTGTTCTGCCGTACGAAGGGCATTATTTCGCCGCCGCCTCGCTGGCTGAACCGATGTGCTGCATTATCGGCGCCTATCACGCCAGCTATCACACCACGCAATATGTGTATGAACATCAGATGGGCATCAAAGCGGGGGGAAATCTGGCGCTGCTGGCATGCGCGGGGCCGATGGGCATTGGTGCCATTGATTATGCGATCAACGGCGATGTGCGCCCGGCGCGGGTGGTGGTGGTGGATATCGACGAACAACGGCTGGCGCGCGCAGAGCAGCTTCTGCCGGTGGCGATGGCGGCAGAAAAAGGCATCGAGCTGGTGTATATCAACAGTAAAACGTTGTCTGATCCGGCTGCCACGTTGCGCGAAATGACGGGCGGCGCAGGTTTTGATGATGTCTTTGTTTTCGCTGCCGTGGCTGAAGTTATCGAACTGGGCGACGCGCTGCTGGGTGAGGACGGTTGCCTGAATTTCTTTGCCGGACCGACCGACAAAAACTTCAACGTTCCCTTCAATTTCTACAACGTTCACTACGGTTCTACGCACATTGTCGGCACATCCGGCGGTTCGACCGGCGATATGGAAGAGGCGCTGGCACTGACGGCGGCCGGACGTATTCAGCCTTCTTATATGATTACGCACATCGGCGGCCTGGACGCTGTACCGGAAACGGTGCTCAATCTGCCGCATATTCCCGGCGGTAAAAAGCTTATTTATAACGGCATTTCTCTGCCGCTGACCGCCATTGAAGATTTTGCAGAATTGGGCAAAACCGATCCGCTGTTTGCCCTGCTGGCGGAACGGGTAGCACCGACGCATGGCGTCTGGAATGAGCAGGCCGAGCAGGCGCTGCTGAACCATTTTGGTGTTTCCACCGGGCTGTAATATTATCGGTTCTCCTCATTACTGACGGTGTTTAAGGGAAGGATGACTGTATTAACTGAAGATCAGGTGCTGGAGAGGTTATCCGGCCAGACGAATCTCAATGATTTTCTGCATGCCGCGAATGCCATTTTACTCAGCGGTATAAAACAGTTCCTTCCCCACCTTTTTATCAATAATGACGAGGACATCCGCGAATTTGCCGTAAAGCCCTTACTCGCTAAATCAGGCCCGCTGGACAGTATTGATGTTTCCCTGAGGCTGATTTATGCCCTGGGGAAAATCAAAAAACCGGTGTATGCCGATATTTTGCTGTTTTCTCAGCTGGACGAGCACCTGAAAGCAGGGACAGAGATTGTGGAATTTCATGAAGAAACGGCTTATGAATTTCTCCAGAATTTGAGCTGCGTGACGGATAACACGCTGATGTTTCAGTCTGTCGAGAAAATGAAGTTTGCCAGTTTTGAAACCTTCAGTAAGGCGCGTTACGGCAATCTGATGAGGACGGCACTGTCTCTGGCAGTGACGGATTTACTCAAGGAACTGACTTATGAACGTGACGCTGACCATTAACGGACTGTCCACGCAGGCTTTTTTCCCCGACGAAGATATCGAACAACTACACCTCCCCCTTCTTCAACGTTTTTCTTCACAGCAGCGCCTGCTTAACCGCCCGCTGGTGGTGTTTCTGGTTGCGCCGCCCGGCACCGGCAAATCGACGCTTTCCGCATTCTGGCAAAAGCTTTCTCATGAAACGCCGGATTTAGTCCCTTTGCAGACCCTGCCGATGGACGGTTTCCATCATCGCAATGACTGGCTGGACGCACACAACTTGCGTCAGCGTAAAGGCGCACCACAGACGTTTGATGTGACCAAATTGCGGGACGCACTGATCGCTTTACGCGAGCCGGGAAGCCGCTGGCCGGAGTACAGCCGCACGCTGCATGAGCCGGTCGAAGGCGCGATCCATGTTACCGCGCCTGTTTTGGTCGTCGAGGGAAACTGGCTGCTGCTTGACGATGACGGCTGGCGGCAACTGACAGAAAATTGCGATCTGAGCGTCTTTATTCGTGCCAGTCCGGAAGTCCTGCGCGGTCGTCTCATTGAACGTAAAATCCGCGGTGGACTGACGCCTGCCCGGGCCGGTGATTTTTACGCTGCCACGGACGGACCCAATGTGGCGCGGGTTCTGAGGGATAGCCGTCAGGCAGATATCACGCTGCAAATGTCGGGCGATGGCGCGTTTCATTTTGAGTGATAGTGACGGCGGGATTTATAAAAAATGACAATTTTTAGCCTGCAAAGCCGAGAAAATTCCTCTACTTTTGAAGGCAACTGTCCGGTTTTCCCCGTATTTCACTTTAAGGATTTTTGATGAAACGTCAGACGATGACTCTGTTGGCTTCTCTGGTGCTGGCTCCGACGCTGGCTTTTGCTGCTGACAGCGCAACGGCAGATTTCACCCCGGCGCAACAGGAAGCCATTGGTAAAATTGCAGCAGATTACATGCTTCAGCATCCTGAAATTCTGGTGCAGGTCAGCCAGAAGTTGCAGGCACAGCAGGCGGATCAGCAGCAACAGGAAACCCTGAGTGCCGTTCTGGCAAATTCAAAAGCCCTGACTGAAGACCCTGCCACGCCGAGTTATGGCCCGAAAGATGCCAAAGTGGCCTTCGTAGAATTCTTCGATTACCAGTGCCTGTATTGCAGCCACATGGCACCGGTAGTCGAGCAAACGGTGAAAGCCAATCCGAACGTGCGTTTCGTCTTCAAAGAATGGCCAATCTTCGGTGACCGCTGGAAAGCGTCCATTACTGCGGCGGAAACCGGTATGGCTATCTGGAAAGAGAAGGGCGCGCAGGCGTACTTCGACTACCACAACAGCATTTATCGCACCGGCCATGACGAAGGTAAACTGACCGATGCCGATATCGCCGGTGCGGTGAAAGCGGCCAAAGCCACCCAGCCTACTGATGCGCAGCGTAAAGCCACGCATGAGGCGATAGCCTCCAATGACGAACTGGCCCGTACGCTGGGCTTCAGCGGTACACCCGGCTTTGTCGTGATGCCAACCAGCGGCGCAACGGCGGCGAACACCACCGTGCTTCCGGGTGCGGTTTCAGCCGAAGAATTGCAGGCTGCCATTGTTAAGGCGCAAGGCGGGAAGTAATTTTTTCGCTGCGAAAAACTCATTAAATAACGGCGGGCTGGCAGACAGCTCGCTTTTTTTTTCAGCACCCCATCCTGTAATTTTATTTCAAACTCTCCCCCGTAAACTCAATTCCGCATCCACCTGACACGTCTGAACGGTTTTTAAGCGAAATAAGCAAGGTTATCGAAAAATACTTTGTGATGAATATCACGTTTTTATGATAAAGACTCGTTAATAAAAAGTGACTTTCATCACGTTTTTATACGTATCAAGCTCAAATTATCGTCTGTGTAGCCGGATTACAGGGGTGTTTTGTGATCGCGATCACCAAAATGCAGGGGGTAGTGGTCGTATACGTGTGATCTCTGTCACGGGCTGTGGGGTGGCTACGCGAGGCCTATAATCACGTGGTAGAGTCCGCCTCGCAGACAGCAATTCGACGGACGGATTTTTAAAGCAGTGGCAGAAAAACCGAAATAACCGTCACCGATAATTAACTGATATCACGCGCTCTATTGTCAGCGCGTATCAATAGGGGTGCGTTTTATGTTTTCACCAGACGTTAAGATCAAGGTTCAAAACTTTGGTCGCTTCCTGAGTAACATGGTAATGCCCAACATCGGCGCGTTTATCGCGTGGGGTATCATTACTGCTCTGTTCATTCCTACCGGCTGGATCCCTAATGAAACATTAGCGAAGCTGGTGGGCCCGATGATCACTTATCTCCTCCCGTTGCTCATCGGTTTCACCGGTGGTCGTCTGGTCGGTGGTGATCGCGGTGGTGTGGTCGGCGCAATCACCGTTATGGGTGTTATCGTCGGTGCGGATATGCCAATGTTCCTCGGCGCAATGATTGCAGGTCCGCTGGGTGGCTGGGCAATCAAGCGTTTCGACCGCTGGGTTGACGGTAAAATCAAAAGCGGCTTCGAGATGTTGGTTAACAACTTCTCCGCCGGGATTATCGGTATGCTGCTGGCGATCCTCGCCTTCCTGGCTATCGGTCCGCTGGTAGAAGCGCTGTCTAAAGTGCTGGCCGCAGGCGTGCATATCATGGTTATTCATAACCTGCTGCCGCTGGCTTCTATCTTTGTTGAACCGGCGAAAATCCTGTTCCTCAACAACGCCATCAACCACGGTATCTTCTCTCCTCTGGGTATCCAGCAGGCGACTGAAACCGGTAAATCAATCTTCTTCCTGATCGAAGCGAACCCGGGTCCGGGTATGGGCGTCCTGATGGCGTACATGTTCTTCGGTCGTGGCAGCGCTAAGCAATCTGCCGGCGGCGCGGCAATCATCCACTTCCTGGGGGGTATCCACGAAATTTACTTCCCGTACGTTCTGATGAACCCGCGTCTGTTACTGGCGGTTATTCTGGGCGGTATGACTGGCGTGTTCACCCTGACTATGCTGAACGGCGGTCTGGTGTCTCCGGCTTCTCCGGGTTCAATCCTGGCCGTGCTGGCGATGACGCCAAAAGGTGCGTACTTCGCTAACATCGCTGCTATCGTGGCTGCGTTTGCGGTGTCCTTCGTGATTTCTTCCTTCTTGCTCAAAACCACCAAGGCGAAAGAAGGTGATGATCTGGAAGACGCAACCCGTCGCGTTCAGGACATGAAAGCCGAATCTAAAGGCGGTAAAGCAGGCGCGACTGGCGTTGCTGGCGACCTGTCTACCGTACGCAAAATCATCGTTGCCTGTGATGCCGGTATGGGTTCCAGCGCAATGGGTGCCGGTGTTCTGCGCAAAAAAGTGCAGGATGCAGGGCTGACCAACATCAGCGTAACCAACAGCGCGATCAACAATCTGCCTGACGATGTGGACCTGGTGATTACGCACCGTGACCTGACTGAACGTGCGATGCGCCAGGTGCCACATGCACAGCACATCTCGCTGACTAACTTCCTCGACAGCGGCCTGTACACTGACCTGACTTCCCGTCTGGTGGAAGTGAACAAAAGCAGCCAGTACAAAGAGAAAGTGACCACCACGTTGGGCGACAGCATCGTGTCCGACAGTGAAAACGAAAACCTGTTCCGCATCAGCGAAAGCAACATCTTCCTGGGCCTGCACGCAGCAACGAAAGAAGACGCCATTCGTTTTGCAGGTGAACAACTGGTTAAAGGCGGTTACGTTCAGGCAGAATATGTCGATGCGATGCTGGCGCGTGAAAAACTGACGTCCACGTATCTGGGCGAGTCAATCGCGGTGCCACACGGTACAATCGAAGCGAAAGATCGCGTACTGAAAACCGGTATCGTGTTCTGTCAGTATCCGGCGGGCATCCGCTGGGGTGAAGACGAAGATGATTCAGCGCGTCTGGTGGTGGGTATCGCCGCACGCAACAACGAACACATCAACGTGATCACCAAGCTGACGACTGCGCTTGACGAAGACGGTGTTATCGAACGTCTGGCGAACACCACCAGCGTTGAAGAAGTTCTGACGATTCTTCGCGGTTAATCAGTAGAGCGTTACTAAGCGGGTCTTGATATTGAGACCCGCTTGTTGATTCGGAGCCGGGCGGCTCCCAGCTTTACCTAAAGCTTTTTACCAGAAAGTATGGCCCCCGATTTGAAGGAAATATTATGAAAGCATTACATTTTGGCGCAGGTAACATTGGTCGCGGTTTTATCGGTAAATTACTTGCTGATGCCGGGGCTGAACTGACATTTGCCGATGTCAGCCCTGCTTTACTGGATGCACTGAACAGCCGCAAAGGCTACAACGTGCACGTTGTCGGTGAACAGGCCACCGTTGAGCCTGTCAGCAATGTGAATGCCGTGAACAGCGCCGGTCAGGATGCCATCAACCTGATTGCCGAAGTCGATTTAGTGACCACCGCCGTTGGCCCGACCGTGCTCGAAAAAATCGCACCGAACGTGGCGAAAGGTCTGGTGCTGCGTCATCAGCAGGGCAACGAAAAGCCACTGAATATTATCGCCTGTGAAAACATGGTGCGGGGCACCAGCCAGTTCAAACAGCATGTATTCAACGCGCTGCCGGAAGATGAAAAAGCCTGGGTTGAAGCGCATATCGGCTTTGTCGATTCCGCTGTAGACCGCATCGTTCCGCCAGCGGCTGCGGGTACTACCGATCCACTGGAAGTCACCGTTGAAACTTTCAGCGAGTGGATTGTGGACAAAACCCAGTTCAAAGGGGAGTTGCCGCAAATCGCCGGTATGGAGCTGACGGATAATCTGATGGCCTTCGTCGAGCGTAAACTGTTCACCCTGAACACCGGTCATGCGATCACTGCGTATCTCGGTCAGCAGGCAGGCCACGCGACGATTCGTGATGCGATCCTCGATGAGAAAGTGCGTCTGGTGGTTCGTGGTGCGATGGAAGAAAGTGGTGAAGTCCTGATCCGCCGTTACGGCTTTGATCCGGAAAAACATTCTGCGTACATCGAAAAAATTCTGTCTCGTTTTGAAAATCCGTACCTGCATGACGATGTTGAACGCGTTGGCCGTCAGCCACTGCGTAAACTGAGCGCAGGCGACCGGCTGATTAAACCGTTGCTGGGCACGCAGGAATACCGCCTGCCGAACGACAATCTTGTCAGAGGGATTGCGGCCGCGATGCATTATCGCAGCGAGCAAGACCCGCAAGCTAAAGAACTGGTAGAGTTGCTGGAGAAAGTAGGGCCAAAAGCCGCCCTCGCCCAGATTTCAGGTCTGCCGGAAGATGGCGAAGTTGTGGCGAAAGCCGTCGCTCTCTACGAATCGATGCACTAATACTGCGTTTATTTTGATTTCGCCAACACCAGGCAAAGAAAGCCCTGTCGGGCAGGATGTTTCTGCCCGACATGCGCGCATCATGGATGACGCCAGGGGCGCTGTCAGCATCGGCACTTTACTGCAAGTAAGCCCTATGGAAAAAGCTCAGGCGTTTGAAAACCGGGTTCTTGAAAAGCTCAATGCGGGTAAAACCGTGCGCAGCTTTTTGATGACCGCCGTGGAATTGCTGGCCGAAGCGCTGGATATTCTGGTGGTGCAGGTTTTCCGCAAAGACGATTACGCGGTGAAATATGCCGTCGAACCGTTACTGACCGGTACCGGCCCGCTCGGTGATTTATCTGTGCGTCTCAAACTGATTTACGCGCTGGGAGTGATCAGCCGTCATGAATATGAAGACGCCGAATTACTGATGGCGCTGCGGGAAGAACTGAATTACGACGGCGAAGAGTATCGTTTTACCGACGATGAAATTCTTGGCCCGTTTGGTGAATTACATTGCGTTACGGAGCTTCCGCCTGCACCAACCTTCCTCAAACCCGGTGAAGCCGACGAATCGCTGATCGCCATGCAACGTCAGCGCTACCAGCAAATCGTCCGCTCCACGATGGTTCTTTCCGTGACCGGGCTGATCGCCCATATCAGCAATCAGCAGCCCTCAAGACTTTCTCCGGTGCAAAAATAACGTTACGCCAGTACGTGGCGCACTTCGCCGACCAGCAGCCACAGCGCGGTTAACGCCATCATGCCGCCCATAATCGTATTGAACAGTTTCAGCTTCCATTCCACGCGTAAAGCCTGACGTAATCTGTCACCCATCACCACCCAGACCAGTATGCACGGCAGGTTGATCAGCGCGAATCCGACGCAAATCAGCAGCGTGTGATGCAGCATATTGCCGTCCGGTGGCGTAAACAGGATCGCGACGTTAGTCGCCATCAGCCAGGCTTTCGGGTTAACGGCCTGAAACAGTGCACCGCTGAACAGATTCATCGGCTGCTGTTTTTCGCCTTCTTTTGGCGTGCCGGAACGGTAGATTTTCCACGACAGCCAGAAAAGATAGGTACAGCCGATCACCGCCATCGGCAGGCGCACCACATTCATCCAGCTGAGTAAAATCGCCAGCATCGAGGTCATCAGCGCGCACTGCACCACGCAGCCGAGCGTGATCCCCAGCATCATCGGCACGCTGCGTCGCAGCCCGAAATTGACGCCGGAAGCAGCGAGCAACAGATTGTTCGGACCGGGCGTAATCGACATCACGGTGACATAACTGACAAAAGCGGTATCTATCATTTTCGTTTTCCTGCATCCCCTGTTTTCCAGAGAACCAGAATAATCAGAGTCAGTCGAAGGTAACAGAACCAAAAATACGCTATTGTCATGGTTACAGATTGCGTAACAAAAAACTGTACCCATCACTTTTCACGGAACTGACACCATGACTGACACTGCGGATCTCACTGACACCCGATATAACCAGCTGGCGGAACAACTGGCGGATGCCATCCGGCGGGGCACGCTCGCGCCCGGCAGCCGTTTGCCCTCGGTACGGCGCAGCGCACAAACCTGGTCAGTCAGTATTAATACCGTGGTGGCAGCGTACCGGCGGCTGGAAGATCGCGGTTTTATTGAGGCGCGTCCGCAGTCCGGTTTTTATGTGCGTGCCGCATTGCCCGCGCTGGAACATCAGCCGCCGCAGGAACAACCTCAGACGCCAGCCGCCGAACCGGCAGACGAAGTACTGGATCTGATCGACACCGTTTTTGCCTCGCAAACCGACCCGGCGTATACCAATCTTTCGCTGGCGTGTCCGCAGTCCAATGACTTTTATCCGAGCGGAAAACTCGGGCGCATTATGTCGTCCCTGTTGCGCCGTCAGCCAGACTTGATCGGGAAATATGCTTTGCCGCCGGGGCATCCGGCGCTGCGACAGCAAATCGCCCGCCGTGCGCTGGCGCTGGGCATGATTTTAGAACCGACCGACATTACGATTACGCACGGTTGTATGGAAGCGTTACAGCTGGCGCTGCGCGTGACCACCAAACCGGGTGACAGCGTCGGGCTGGAAACGCCGACCTATTTTTATCTGCTGCCAATGCTGGCGAGCCTCGGGCTGAAAGCGGTGGAAATCCCGACCGATCCGCAAACCGGTTTATCGCTGGATGTGCTGGAAATGCTGCTCAGCGAGAAGCGCCTGAATGCGGTGATCGCCATGCCAACGGCGCAAAATCCGCTGGGCTTCACCATGCCGCTGGCAGCCAAAAAACGGCTGGCGCGGTTGATGAACGTTCATCAGGTCCCGCTGATTGAAGATGGCCTTTATGCGGAAATCCAGTTCGGTACGACGTTGTCTCCGGCGGTGAAATCGTTTGATACCGATGGCTGGATCCTGTTCTGCACCAGTTTCACTAAAACGCTGGCACCCGATTTTCGTATCGGCTGGGTAGAAGGCGGGCGCTTTGCTGACAAGCTACATAAACTCAAAGCGGTCTCGTCGATGGCAGAATCCGCATTGCTTTCACAAACGCTGACGGTGTTTCTGGAATCGGGTGGCTATGACCATCATCTGCGGGCTTTGCGTAAGCGTTACGCGTCGCAGGTCGAGCAGGCACGTGCGCTGATCGCCCGCCATTTCCCGCAGGGAACGCGCGCCACGCAACCTGCGGGAGGCTTTGTGATTTGGGTCGATTTTCCGCCGGGCGTGGATTGTGTCACGCTGTTTAAGCAGTTGCTGAAAGATAAAATTTGTATGACGCCGGGACAGTTATATTCGCCGAGTGGCCGCTACAGTAACGGCCTGCGTTTATCGTGCTGCTATGTTTTTGATACCCGCTATATATCGGCGATGATCCGCATCGGCGAGCGGGCGTGCGAGATGTGTGGCTTGCCGCCCGGGCTGGCAGAAACGCAGGAGCAAGCTGAAGAATCGCGCACTTCCTGATACACTGATGTTTATTATTCCCAATTTACAGTTATGCCCGCTGCGGCATGAACGGATCTGAAACCATGAAAGAAGTCGAAAAAGCCGAGATCAAGCGTCTCAGCGACATGCTGGATGCACTGAATCACAAAGATGCGACCGTTATTCAGGCAGGTAACGCTGAACTGATCGACAAGCACGAAGAAGAGAAAGAAAAGCTGGCTGCCGAGATCGCGCGTCTCAAAGAAGTGCGTGTGAAAAAGCTCAGCACCGAAGCGCAAAAACTGGAAAAGCTGTTCAGCCGTGAAATCACCAAGAAAGAACAGGCTGATATGGGCACGCTGAAGAAAACCGTGCGCGGTATCGTGGTGGTTCACCCGATGACCGCACTGGGCCGCGAAATGGGCCTGAAAGTCGTCACCGGTTTCGCGAAAAAAGAATTCTGATGAAATACTCCCGGGGGTGAAGTTTTGCCCTGCTCCTCCCCCTGCAAAGGGGGAGGGCGTTAACATTACTTCCCAAACAATCTCCGCCCAAAATCTTCGATCTTGCGATTCACCAACCGCATTTGCATGGTTTTAGTCCAGCTCGCCGAAATCCCCGCCGCAGACATCAGACGCCGGTACTGCTCCTCATCGAACGGCATGTTAAAGGCTATCGAAATCGCTTCAGCCACGGAGACTTCGCTGTTACGCGTCAGCAACTCCAGCGGGCGATCGCCGCTGACATTTCCGGTGCCGACAACGCGATAAAGCCAGCCGCAGCGGCCGCTTTGTTGCAACAACGGCGACAGGTTTTTGCATCCCAGAAAATGATTGAGCTTATAACAGGGCGCGCGCGGCTGTGTGACCTGAATCAGCGCTTCGCCCCAGCGGAAAATATCGCCGATAAACACGTTATCCTCCGTCATGCCGAGCGTTGAGAGATTTTCGCCGAAGGCGGGAGGATGGAAACGTTCTTCTTCTTCAGGAAACTGCTGACGCAGCCAGGCGTAGTGTTCGCGAGGGAAATGGCACAGTGCGCGGTCTGCGCCGCCGTGATAACTCTTTTCTGCCTGCTGATCGCCTTCGAGCCCGGCAGACGTCAGAACGACCGCACCGTCGATCTGTCGTTTGGCAATCGCGCTGGGCGAATAATCCGGGTAGCTTTCGATATTGCCGATATAAACGTCGGGATAATGCATATGGTCTCCGCGAGGAATCAGTCGTTAACCTCAGCATAACCTGCATTACTGGTTCGGAGTATCAGGAATCGCCCTGCGCTAAAATTACGCAGGGCGATAGGGGAAAATCAGAAGGTTTCCCAATTATCCTGACTGGTTTTGCCCTGTACAGCCGGCAGAACCGGGCGGCGCAGCGCGCCGGAGTCTGGCGCTTTCAGCATATTGCCGTTATCGGCCAGACGGAATACCGACACCGCCTGCGTCAGCGTTGCGGCCTGATCTTCCAGAGAATCCGCCGCCGCCGAAGACTGTTCAACCAGCGCGGCGTTCTGCTGGGTGGTGCTGTCCATCTCCACAATCGCCTGCGAAATCTGGCTGATCCCGCGGCTTTGTTCGTCAGAAGCCGACGCAATTTCGCCCATAATATCGCGGACGTGCGAGACGGATTTCACAATGTCCTGCATCGTGCGCCCGGTATTTTCCACCAGCTTCGCGCCGGTATTCACCCGTTCAACGGATTCGGCAATCAGTCCTTCTATCTCTTTTGCTGCCTGCGCACTGCGCTGTGCCAGCGTGCGAACTTCAGACGCCACCACCGAGAATCCCCGGCCCTGTTCACCAGCGCGCGCGGCTTCTACGGCGGCGTTCAGCGCCAGAATATTGGTCTGGAACGCAATGCCGTTGATGACAGAGGTGATTTCAGCGATGCGTTTTGAACTGCCGGAAATCTGCTGCATGGTATCGACCACTTCGCCGACCTGTTTGCCGCCCAAGGTGGCGGTGCCCGATGCTTCGCTCGCCAGTTTGCTGGCGTGATGGGCGTTATCGGCGTTCTGTTTCACCGTGGCGCTCAGTTCTTCCATGCTGGCGGCCGTTTCTTCAACCGCGGCGGCCTGCTGTTCGGTGCGTGAAGACAAATCGGTATTTCCGGCGGCGATTTCCGCTGCTGCGTGGGAAACCTGCGAGACGCCTGAGCGGATTTCATAAATCATCGTGCTGAGATTCTGGCTCATCCCGGCAACGGCATTCATCAGCATGCCCAGTTCGTCACGGCGCGTGGTGGTTCGGGCAGCGGTCAGATCACCCTGTGCAATGGCTTCGGCGGTTTTCAGCGTATCGCGGATCGGTTGCGCAATCTGACGGGTAATTCGCCACGCAATCAGGATACCGGCGAGCATTACAATCAGCGTAATCACCATCATGATCATCTGCGCATTGCTGATATCGTTGTGGGTATTATCGAGTTCGTTTTTGAAGATTTTCGCCACCAGCGCGTTCATCTCCGCGGCTTTCACAGACAGAAGTTGCGAGTTTTTCTGTTCATCTTCATAGGCTGGCATATACGCCACAACGTGGCTTTTGTACGTCGCCAGCGCGGTCATCAGCGGAGCCAGTGTCGCCTGCTGATTGGGGAGCAGCAGTGCGTTGAGTTTTTTGGCGTTGGCCTGCGTATCGTCGATGGCCTGCAACAATGTGGCCTCAGACTCCTTGTTGATGCTGAGCAACAGGCCGCGCACGTAATAACGTACGCTAATCAGTTTCTGAATCACTTCCGCAAGGGAAAGACGAATCGACGGATCGGCATCTTCGACGCGCAGTTGCTCTTGCAGGCGCTTCACAACGGCTTCTGTTTCGGAAAGGTTCCAGCTGGCACGCACGGCATCTTTTCTGTCGACAGCCTGTTTGAAGGCGTCCTGCGCTACCTGATATTCACGGATTTTTACCGGTACCAGATTGAGATCGGCCTGGCTGGTCGCATCCCATTCCAGTTTGCCTTTCGACTGCGCAATCAGCTGCGACAGTGCATTAATTTTGTCCTGATTTTGCTTGAGATAGGCAGGGTCGTAGTTGAGCTGATACAACGTGCGGCTGAGGCGGGCATCATTAAGTAACGCATTCATCTGATTACTAAAATCAACTTTCTCAGCGCGCTGGCTGATGTCATTAAACTTAATCATTCCGGCTGCGGTGATCACCGCGGCGATCAAAAGAACCAACCCGAAGCCGAGCCCCAGTTTGGTGCCGACTTTGAGATTATTCATCCACTGCGAAAGACCCGTGCCGTTGCCCATTGCTGTTCTCCGTCAAGCATTCCATGCAATAAAATTTGCGATTTTGTGACGCCTTTGTGAACAATCTATCGTCAGTACTTAAGAGAAACTTTATAGGTGTCGGGGGGTATTTTTGAATAATGAGAGGGCGGTCTAAAAATGGCGGAAGAGGTGAGGATAATTCACTGTAACACAGTGATCAGGCTTAGGTTTTTTTTGCATAAAGTCAGGGCATATAAGTCGGGGGTATTGAAACGAAGGCATAAAAAAAGGCAGGTCACCGACCTGCCTCTTGCGAAAACATCGTGCCCGTTCAGGGCGGTAAAGCGAAATTATTTCGCTTCAGCCAGACGTTTTGCTGCTTCGTCCCAGTTTACAACAGCCCAGAAGGCTTTGATGTAATCAGGGCGTTTGTTCTGATATTTCAGGTAGTAAGCGTGTTCCCAAACGTCCAGACCCAGCAGCGGGTAACCGGAAACGCCTGAAACAGCTTCGCCCATCAGCGGGCTGTCCTGGTTAGCAGTAGAAACAACAGCCAGTTTGCCGTCTTTCAGAACCAGCCATGCCCAACCGGAACCGAAGCGGGTTGCTGCTGCTTTCTCAAAAGCTTCTTTGAAAGCATCAACGCTGCCGAAATCGCGTTCGATCGCAGATTTCAGTTCGCCCTGTAAGGTAGTGCCAGTTTTCAGGCCTTTCCAGAACAGGCTGTGGTTAGTGTGGCCACCTGCGTTGTTACGCAGTGCAACTTTCTTGTCCGCAGGCACTTTGTCCAGGTTAGCAATCAGCTCTTCAACAGACAGCGCAGCCAGTTCTGGCAGGCTTTCCAGCGCGGCGTTAGCGTTATTAACGTAAGCCTGGTGGTGTTTAGAGTGATGGATTTCCATCGTTTCTTTGTCGAAATGCGGTTCGAGTGCGTCGTATGCGTAAGGCAGTGATGGCAGTGAATAACTCATGTTCATCGTCTCCATAGTGTAGGGCGGCACCGTCTTTGTGAGCACCGCGTAATCAGTCGGATCATTATAGTTAATTAAATGATATTGAAAATGATTATCTAAGCCCGACGCTTCGTGAGGTTACGCGTAAGCCCCTGTTATTGAGGGCTTAGAACCAGATAACCGCAAACAATCCTAAATTGTCTAAAGGCACGTGATGCTTAGAGGGTTACCGCAACCGCTGAGGATGCGTATACACCGTTGCCCGTCCTGGTTTGCTGAAACCGACCAGCGTCAGGTTGCATTTTTCGGCAACGTCTACCGCCAGCGTCGTGGCGGCGGAGACGGCAAACAGAATTTCGACGCCACACATCGCGGCTTTCTGCACCATTTCATAGCTTGCGCGGCTAGACACCAGCGCAGCGCCGGTGTACCAGTCGTTTTGTCTGGCGCGCAGGCCGAGCATTTTATCCAGTGCCACGTGACGTCCCACGTCTTCGCAGCCACCCGACAGTGTGCCATCCGGTGTGATCCACGCGGCGGCGTGTGTGCAGCCGGTCAGCTGACCGATGGTCTGAACGGATTTCAGCTGGTGCAGCGCGGCGTCCAGATTCGCCAGATCGAAGGTTTGCGTAAACGGCAGCGGCGCAAGCGGGCGAAACAGATCGCCCAGCTGTTCGATACCGCAAACGCCGCAACCGGTGCGGCCCGCCATCGCGCGGCGGCGTTCTTTAAGCCCGGCAAAGCGGCGGCTCGATAACTCGATGTTAACTTCAATACCGTTACAGTTTGGTGTCACGTCCAGCCCGTAAATATCCGCCGATGATTCAATAATGCCTTCCGACAGCGAAAATCCCAGCGCAAAGGCTTCGAGATCCTTCGGCGACGCCATCATCACCACGTGCGATATCCCGTTATAGACCAGCGCGACGGGCACTTCTTCAGCAATCCAGTCCTCTTCAGGCGCGTCCAGACGGGCGCGCTGCATCACCGTTTTTTGGCGCACTCCGATGATCTGAGTCACTTTTTTGTCATCTTTTTCGCCCAGTTCGTTTACTTGATGGACATCCATTGGCAATAACCTTATAAACAATCCGGCTACATAAGCCGTACAAAAAATATGGGTAATGAGTCTTAATTTTACCGCTTCCGCGTCTGACGGGGAAAGCGCCAATTTGAAATGCAATGTGTTAACAAATGATGGGAAGGAGTCTTTCATGCAGGTCAGCAGAAGACAATTATTCAAGATATGTGCGGGCGGTATGGCCGGCACCACGGCAGCATTGTTAGGGTTCGCCCCGACGCTGGCGCTGGCGGAAACCCGCCAGTATAAGCTGCTTCGTTCGCGTGAAACCCGCAATAACTGCACGTACTGTTCAGTCGGTTGCGGCATGCTGATTTACAGCCAGGGCGATGGCGCGAAAAACGTCACTGAAAATATCTTCCACGTAGAGGGTGACGCCGATCATCCGGTCAGTCGTGGCTCATTGTGCCCGAAAGGGGCAGGTGTGCTGGATTATATTCACAGCGAAGGCCGTCTGAGATACCCGGAATACCGTGCGCCGGGCTCAGATAAATGGCAGCGTATCACCTGGGACGAGGCGATTTCCCGTATTGCCCGCCTGATGAAAGATGACCGCGACGCCAACTTTATCGAGAAAAACGAAAATAACGTCACCGTTAACCGCTGGCTGACCACCGGAATGCTCTGTTCGTCTGCGGCCAGTAACGAAACCGGCCTGCTGGATCAGAAATTCACCCGCGCAATGGGTATGGTCGCCATCGACTGTCAGGCCCGTCTTTGTCATGGTCCGACCGTGGCGGCATTAGCGCCTAGCTTTGGTCGCGGTGCGATGACCAACAACTGGGTGGATATCAAAAACGCCAACGTCATTTTGATTATGGGCGGTAATGCGGCGGAAGCCCATCCGGTCGGATTCAAATGGGTGATTGAAGCCAAAACTAAAAATAACGCCAAAGTCATTGTTGTCGATCCGCGCTTTAACCGCAGTGCCGCCGTCGCCGATATTTACGCGCCAATCCGCGCCGGTTCCGACACCGCCTTCCTGCTCGGCATGATCAACTACCTGATTACGCATAATAAAATCCAGACGGAATACGTCAGGGAATACACCAACGCCAGTCTGCTGGTGCGTGAAGATTATGAATTTAATGACGGATTGTTCAGCGGCTTTGATGCGACCAAAAAATCCTACAACAAAGACAGCTGGCATTATCAGCTCGATGAAAACGGTATCGCAAAACAGGACAAAACGTTACAAGACCCGCACTGTGTCTGGAATCTGCTGAAAGAGCACGTTTCCCGTTATACGCCGGAAATGGTCGAACGCCTGTGCGGAACGTCGAAAGAAGATTTCCTGCTGATAAGCTCGATTCTGGCGGAAACCTGCGCGCGCGATAAAACTTCCACCATCCTGTATGCACTGGGCTGGACGCACCACACCGGCGGCGCGCAAATCATCCGCTGTGCGGCGATGATTCAGTTGCTGCTCGGCAATATCGGCATGCCTGGCGGCGGCGTCAATGCGCTGCGCGGCCACTCGAATATTCAGGGTTATACCGATCTTGGTTTGCTGTCGCTCAATCTGCCGGGTTACATGCCGCTGCCGTCTGAGAAACAAACCAATATCACCGATTACCTGAAGCAAATTACGCCGGGAACGCTGGTCGAAAATCAGGTTAACTTCTGGAAAAACACGCCGAACTTCTTCGTCAGCATGATGAAAAGTTTCTGGGGCGAACACGCCACGGCGGACAACGACTGGGGTTATGACTGGTTGCCGAAATGGGACAAAAGCTACGACGTGCTGCAACAGGCCGAGCTGATGACCCAGGGCAAACTCAACGGGTATATCGTGCAGGGCTTCAACCCGCTGGCGGCTTTCCCGGACAAAAACAAATCCTCGCGTGCGCTTTCAAAACTGAAATACATGGTGGTGATCGACCCGCTGGTGACTGAGTCTTCGAACTTCTGGCAGAACCATGGCGCGATGAACGACGTGCAAACCGCCGACATTCAGACCGAAGTGTTCCGCCTGCCGTCTTCCTGTTTTGCGGAAGAAAATGGCTCAATCGTGAACTCCGGCCGCTGGCTGCAATGGCACTTCCAGGCGTCTGAGCCACCGGGTGAAGCGCTGCACGACGGCAAAATCATCGCGCGTCTGTTCATGAAACTGCGAGAACTGTACCAGAAAGAAGGCGGGGCGAATCCGCTGCCGGTAATGAACATGGCGTGGGATTATCAGGATCCACTTGACCCGCTGCCGGAAGAAATTGCCCGCGAAGCCAACGGCAAAGCGCTGGCGGATATCCGCGACGATCAGGGCAATATTCTGGCGAAAAAAGGGCAGCAGATTTCCACCTTTGCGCACCTGAAAAATGACGGTTCGACCGCCAGTTTCTGCTGGATTTACGCCGGCAGCTGGACCGAAGCCGGTAACCAGATGGCGCGCCGCGATAACGCCGATCCGTCCGGTCTGGGCTGTACGTCCGGCTGGGCATGGAGCTGGCCGTTGAACCGTCGAATTCTGTATAACCGCGCCTCCGTTGATCCGCAGGGCCAGCCGTGGGATCCAAAACGTGAAATCATCCGCTGGGATGGCGCGAAATGGACCGGTTTCGACGTTGCCGATTACAGCACCGCCGCGCCGGGCACCGGCGTCGGGCCGTTCATCATGCAACAGGAAGGCGTCGGGCGTTTGTTTGCGACCGACAAAATGGCCGATGGCCCGTTCCCGGAGCATTACGAACCGATCGAATCGCCGATTGGCACCAACCCGTTGCATCCGGACGTGATCTCCAATCCGGTCGCCCGCATTTTTGCCAGCGATTTACCGAATATGGGCACCGCGAAAGACTTCCCTTACGTCGCGACCACCTATTCGATCACCGAACTTTTCCGCCACTGGACCAAGCACGCCTTGCTGAACGCCATCGCGCAGCCTGAGCAGTTTATCGAGATCGGCGAAAGTCTGGCCGCCTCGAAAAATATCGCTCAGGGCGATGAGATTAAAGTCTCCTCGAAGCGCGGTTTTATCGTGGCGAAAGCCGTGGTGACCAAACGCATCCGCCCGCTGACCATCGACGGCAAACATGTCGATACCATCGGCATCCCGTGTCACTGGGGTTTTGAAGGTGCGACGCGTAAAGGTTATCTGGCCAATACGCTGACGCCGTCAGTCGGCGACGCTAACTCGCAAACGCCGGAGTTCAAGGCGTTCCTGGTTAACGTGGAAAAGGTTTAACGGAGGCGAATTATGGCAATGCAATCTCAGGACATACTTCGTAAGTCCGCAACCAACGGGTTCACGCCAGCGCCGCGTGCCCGCGATCATCAGCAGGAAGTGGCGAAACTCATCGACGTCACCACCTGCATCGGCTGCAAAGGCTGTCAGGTCGCCTGTTCCGAATGGAACGACCTGCGCGATGAAGTCGGCGTGAACACCGGCGTTTACGACAACCCGATGGATCTCAGCGCGAAATCCTGGACGGTCATGCGTTTCTCGGAAGTGGAAGAGAACGGCAAGCTGGAATGGCTGATCCGCAAAGACGGCTGCATGCACTGCGCCGATCCGGGCTGTCTGAAAGCCTGTCCGGCAGAGGGAGCGATTTTGCAGTACGCCAACGGCATCGTCGATTTTCAGTCGGAACACTGCATCGGCTGCGGTTACTGCATCGCTGGTTGCCCGTTCAACATCCCGCGCATTAACCCGCAGGATAACCGCGCTTACAAATGCACGCTGTGCGTTGACCGCGTCAGCGTCGGGCAGGAACCTGCCTGTGTGAAAACCTGCCCGACCGGCGCGATTCATTTCGGGACCAAAACGGAAATGCAGGAGCTGGCGGCAGAACGTGTCAGCGAGCTGAAAGGGCGCGGCTTTGAACAGGCCGGTTTGTACGATCCGCAGGGCGTCGGCGGCACGCACGTTATGTATGTGCTGCATCATGCTGACAAACCCGACCTGTACCACGGCCTGCCAAAAGACCCGGCCATCAGCACGGCGGTAACGCTCTGGAAAGGCATCTGGAAACCGCTGGCGGCCGTTGGTTTTGCAGTGACCTTCGCGGCGGCGGCCTTCCACTTCCTTGGCGTGGGGCCAAACTACGTGAAAGAAGATCACGCAGATGAGAAAGAGGAAGAAAAACAGAATGATGAGGAGACACACCCATGAAAAAAGAGAAGTTAATCCAGCGCTATAGCCTGGTGGAACGCCTCAATCACTGGATCGTCGCTTTTTGTTTTGTGACGCTCGCACTCAGCGGCATCGGCTTCTTTTTCCCGTCGTTTAACTGGCTGATGAACGTTTACGGCACCCCGCAAATGGCGCGCATTCTGCATCCGTTCTTCGGCGTGGTGATGTTCGTCTCTTTCCTCGGCATGTTCTTCCGTTACTGGAAGCACAATCTGCCGGAAAAAGATGACATCGTGTGGGCGAAAAATATTCATAAAGTCCTGATGAATGAAGAAGTCGGAGACACCGGTCGCTATAACTTCGGTCAGAAATGCGTATTCTGGGCGGCCATCAGCTGTCTGGTTCTGCTGATGGCGAGCGGCGTCATTATCTGGCGCCCGTGGTTTGCCGGTTACTTCCCGATCCCGCTGATCCGCCTTGCACTGCTGGTGCATTCGCTGGCCGGTATCGGGTTGATTCTGGTGATTATCATGCATGTATACGCGGCGACCTGGGCGAGAGGCTCCATCACGGCCATGACGGAAGGCAAAGTTCCGGCGTCATGGGCGAAATATCATCATCCCCGCTGGTATCGTCAGGTGCGTGCTGAACAACTGAAAAAAGACAAGGATGAAAGGAAAGCCGGATGAGCATACAGATTGTTCCACAGGACGAACTGGCTGACGGCAAAACGGCGGGAAATATCCCGCCCGTATTGTTCGCCAATCTGAAAAACCTTTACCAGCGCCGCGCCGATCGTTTGCGCGCACTGGCTGAAGACAGCCCGCTGGACGGGTATCTGAATTTTGCCGCGACGATTTGCGACGCGCAGCAGCGCGTTCTGGCGGCATTCCCGCTGGAAATTGACCTCAGCGAAGAATTGCAAAAAGCCGCCGGTAAACCACCGCTCGATTGCAGCCTGTTTCCGCGAACGCCGCACTGGCTGGTTCTGCTGGATGCGCTGATTGCGGAACTCAAACCGGGTGCCGATGAAACAGTGCGCCAGGTACTGGAACGCCTCGAACATTCCCCGAGCCTTCAGCGGGAAATGATGGCGACGCAATTACTGAACCAGGATTTCGTACACGTTCCTGCTGACAAAGCGCCGTTTATCTGGGCGGCGCTGTCGCTGTACTGGGCGCAGATGGCTGCGCAGCTTCGTGGCGTTGGCCGCGCCGATTATGGTGAAAGCCGCCAGTTTTGTCCGGTGTGCGGCAGCATTCCGGTTTCGGCGGTGATTGCGATGGGGGCTAATAACGGCCTGCGCTATCTGCACTGCAATCTGTGCGAAAGCGAATGGCACGTCGTGCGCGCCAAATGCAGCAATTGCGACGAAATGGGCAATCTTCACTACTGGTCTTTAAGCGAAGATACCGCCGGTGCTGAGCAGGCGACGATCAAAGCCGAAGCCTGCGATGATTGCGGCGCGTATCTCAAAGTGATTTATCAGGATAAAGATCCGCAGGCCGATGCCGTCGCCGACGATCTCGCCACGCTGTTGCTCGACGACCGCATGGAAGATAAAGGCTTTACTGGCAGCGGCGTGAACCCCTTCCTGTTCCCCGCAGGATGACTCTGAAAGCTGGCAGTCCGTCGCGTCTTTACTGGTAAAGCGTGCCGTGGCTGCTAGCTTTAACAGAGGTTCCGGTGAAAAACGTGGAGGCTCAGATGAAACTGATCGGCAGTTATACCAGCCCGTATGTGCGCAAAATTTCGGTGATGTTGCTGGAAAAAGGTATCCCGTTCGATTTCATCAACGACGTGCCGCACGACGCGGGCTGCAAAATCACCCAGTTTAATCCCCTTGGCAAAGTCCCCGCGCTGGTCACTGACGACGGCGAAGTGTTTTACGATTCCCCCATAATTGTGCAGTACATCGAGCTGATGAACGTCGCGCCGACCTTTTTGCCGTGGCAGCCGCTGGAAGCGTTGCGGGTAAAACAGATTGAAGCGCTGGCCGATGGCGTGACAGACGCCGCCGTCGCGCTGGTGCTGGAAAACCGCCGTGAAGCCGTTAAACGCAACGAAGCCTGGATTTTACGCCAGCGGGAGAAACTTCTGCGCGGGCTGGACGCGCTGGAAAAACACGCCGAAAACCGCACGCTGCTGAATTCTGACCATCTTAACGTCGCCGATATCGCCACCGCCTGTTCGCTCGGTTATATCAACTTTCGCCGCATTGCGCCGGGCTGGTGTGTTGAGCGTCCGGCGCTGATCAAACTGGTTGAACGCCTGTTCCTGCGCGAGAGTTTTGCGCGCACGACACCCCCTGCCAGCGGTAACGCCAGCGTTGCAGCAAAAAAGGTGTGAAGCCGCTCGAAGAGTTCTCTTTACATCCCGTCGGTTAGATTTTCACTGCCTAAACTTTATGCAGCGCTCTGCTAAAACCTGCTGCATAAAGGAGTTCCATCATGGCTTATGATAAAAATCCTCATGCCGTCAAACCGGAAGAATACGGTTTCCCGCTCAAACTCAAAAAACAATACGACAACTTCATTGGCGGCGAATGGGTCGCGCCGGTGAAAAAAGAGTATTACGACAATCTGACGCCAGTGACCGGTGAGGTGCTGTGCAAAGTCGCCAGTTCCGGCACCGATGATATTGAGCTGGCGCTGGACGCCGCGCACAAAGCCAAAGGTGACTGGGGCAAAATGCCGGTGCAGCAGCGGGCAAACTTGCTGCTGAAAGTCGCCGACCGGATGGAAGAAAACATTGAGTTGCTGGCGAATGCCGAAACCTGGGACAACGGGAAACCGATCCGCGAAACCAGCGGTGCGGACGTTCCGCTGGCCATCGACCATTTCCGCTATTTTGCGTCCTGCGTGCGTGCGCAGGAAGGCGGGATCAGCGAAATCGACAGCGAAACTGTCGCCTATCATTTCCACGAGCCGCTGGGCGTGGTGGCGCAAATCATCCCGTGGAACTTCCCGCTGCTGATGGCCTGCTGGAAAATGGCACCGGCGCTGGCTGCCGGTAACTGTATCGTGCTCAAACCAGCCAAACTGACCCCACTTTCCGTGCTGTTGCTGATGGAACTGGTGCAGGACATTCTGCCAGCGGGCGTCATCAACGTGGTGAACGGTTCAGGCGGTGAAATCGGCGAATATCTGGCGACGTCCAAACGTATCGCCAAAGTCGCCTTTACCGGTTCGACCGAAGTCGGCCAGCAAATCGCCGGTTACGCGGCACAAAACCTGATCCCGGCTACGCTGGAACTGGGCGGCAAATCCCCGAATATTTTCTTCGCCGACGTGATGGACAAAGAAGATGAGTTTTTTGACAAAGCGCTGGAGGGTTTCGCGCTGTTTGCGTTCAATCAGGGCGAAGTTTGTACCTGCCCGAGCCGCGCGCTGGTGCAGGAATCCATCTACGAACGCTTTATGGAGCGCGCCATCAAACGCGTAGAGGCCATCAAAACCGGTAACCCGCTGGATATCGAAACCCAGATGGGCGCGCAGGTTTCTGCCGGACAGATGAAAACCATTCTGGATTACATCGAAATCGGTAAGAAAGAGGGCGCGGAAGTGCTGACCGGTGGCGCGAAGAAAAAACTCGAAGGCTCGCTGAACGACGGTTATTACCTGCAACCGACCATCCTGCTGGGTAAAAACAACATGCGGGTATTCCAGGAAGAAATCTTCGGGCCGGTGCTGGCGGTGACCACGTTTAAAGATATGGATGACGCGCTGCAAATCGCCAACGATACGGCGTACGGGCTGGGTGCGGGCGTCTGGAGCCGTGACGGCAATGTGGCGTATCACATGGGACGCAACATTCAGGCCGGTCGCGTCTGGACCAACTGCTACCACGCCTATCCGGCACATGCGGCGTTCGGTGGCTACAAACAATCCGGCATCGGGCGTGAAACCCATAAGATGATGTTGGATCACTATCAGCAAACCAAGTGTTTACTCGTTTCATATTCGAGTAAACCGATGGGGTTATTCTAAACACTGAGCTGTCTGCTAAACCCCCTCCCAGCCTCCCCCTTCGCAGGGGGAGGAGCAAAAGCGCGATCTGCTCCCTGCGAAGGGGGTATTAATGGCGACTCAGAACGAAATCAAACTACGCTGTTTGGCGGCAGCACAACCTGACGACTGCGCAGGAAAACGACCACCAGGGCCAGCCACGACAGGCCGCTCAGCAGGTTGAACAGGTTAAACATTCCCGCACCGCCTTCTACGTAAGCTACTTTCGCCAGCTCAATCCCTAACGTGAAAATCATCATGCTGATGACGCCCATCGCCGCAGAAACGGTGCCTTTGCTCATGTCGCTGGAGAACAGCGTCAGGCGGTACAAACCGGCGTTCGCCACACCAATCCCGAAAGCGTAAAGGCTCAGACCGGCGGTCATCCACAGATAAGCATGGGCGGAGAAAAGCGTCGCCACGGCGGAAATCAGCAGACCGACAACCATCGGGCCCGCGCCGAGTTTAATCAGATATTCGACCGTCCGTTTCCCGGTCAGGCGCGCCAGCGTGACGTTACCAATAATCAGCGCACCGAAAATCGGCACCTGCAGCAGGCCGTAATCGTACGCCGGTAAGCCTTCGCCGCTGATTAAGATGACCGGCGACTGCGCAATCCACGTCAGCAGCGGCAGGCTGGCAAAGCCAATTGCCAGTGCGCCACACAGGAACTGGCGGTTTTTGAGCACCAGTTTGTAATCGTGCAGCAGGCTTGGCATGGAAAACTTCTCGCCGAGGCGTGACGCGGTTTCTGGCATGGATTTCCACAACCCCCACAGCGAAATCGAGGCCAGCACGGCGAAAATCACAAACATCAGCTGCCACGGCGCAACGTGGATCAGCGCCGCACCGGCCAGCGGGCCCAGCAGCGGTGCGATCAGCGCGACGTTTGCCATCATGGCCGTGATCTTGATGCAGATGGATTCCTCGAAAGATTCCTGTATCGCGGCATACCCGACCGCGCCGATAAAGCACAGACTGATGCCCTGAAGGAAGCGCATCACCATAAATTGTTCGATGTTCTGTACGAACAGAATCGCCAGACAGGTGACGATGAAAAAGCTGACGCCCGCAAGCATCACCGGCCGCCGCCCGCGCCGGTCGGACAGCGGCCCGAGCAGCCATTGCAGGAACATTCCGCCCGCGAGATACGCGGTCATTGAGGTGGGCACCCATTCTTCCCCGGCATTAAAATTAGCCACGACGGCCAGCATGCCCGGCTGGATCATATCGTTGCCGATATAGGTCGCAAACTCGAACAACACCAGACACAGAGGGAACAAAAGCGCCTGCCGCCCCAGAAGGGACGCAGTATTTGGAGAATTATGCATATTTTTATTTCACAGACGTAAGGCTAATCGTTTGATTATTAGCGGAAGAATAAGAGACTGTCCGGGCGGGATTCGCAAGCGAGGCAGTAATGGGCGTTATTTTGCCCATTTATTGAGCGCAGCGCAATCTTCTGATTCACGTTAAGCACAATCTGAGATCGGCACTTTTGCCTTGTTTACGTTCAAAAAGGTGACTACGCTGCAAACAGCACATCAACGGGAAGGAAATCGCAGGTAATGAGCCAAAAAATCAGCTGGATAGATAACCTGCGCGCGCTCGCCTGCATGATGGTGGTGATGATTCACGCCAGCACGTCACTGGTAGTGAATTTTTCGGCGATACACACGGCGGAATGGACCGTTGCCAATCTGCTCAATTCGGCTTCGCGTGTCTGTGTACCGCTATTTTTTATGATTTCCGGCGCGCTGTTTTTTGGTGAACGGAGCGCACAAAAACGGCATTTCCTGCGCGTCACACTATGCCTGATTTTTTACAGCGTTGTCTCGCTAATCTATATCCTCACGATGACAAAGATTGGATTTTGGCCGTCTCTGCGTCTGATTCTGGAAAAACCGGTGTTTTATCACCTTTGGTTCTTCTACGCGATTATCGTGGTTTACCTCCTTTCCCCGCTGATAAACGTCAAAACTGTGTCTGGCAAATATCTGCTGATCGCCGGAATACTGCTCGGCGTTCTGGCGAACCCGCAGCTTCCGGCTTTCACCTGGCAGAAAATCCATCTGTTACCGCTGGATTTGTACATCAGCGGCGACACGTTTTATTACGTCCTGTATGCCCTGATGGGGCGTGCCATCAGCCATATTGATACCCGAAAACCCGGCGTGACGCTGACCGCCGTGGCCGTTTTCGTTCTCAGCACGCTGGCGATTGCGGACGGGACTTACCGGCAGATGCTGATTAACCAGAATTTCGCCGATACTTTCTACGTCTACACCGGCCCGCTGGTGTTTATCTCCGCCATATCACTGTTTGTGGTGTTTAAAAACGCGCTGGCGCAACGCATCCTGCCAGGATTTGCGCTGATCTCCCGCCATTCTCTGGCTATCTACGGCTTTCATGCGCTGATTATCATCGGATTGCGCGGCCGCCATCTCGATTTCCCCCAATTCCCGCTGTTCAATGTCGCGTACCTATTTATTTGCGGGCTCGGCGGCGGCCTGCTGCTGGCGATGGCGCTGGGGAAAATTGACCGGCGGAATTGGGTGAGTTAATTCGGAGTAATGTGATTATAACTGGCGTGAATGATATCGGGTTATATATTAATTCCTTTGTCTATTTTATTATGTCAGGAATGTACCGCAGGACGATTAATCTATTTCATTATCTTTGTCTGTTTTTTCTGGATACTCTTTCATTTCCTTTATTCAGGCAAATCAACATGACATTTTGGCTGCCCTTTGAAATCAACGGTGAGATTTATTCGCTGGAACATCTGCGGGCATCGACAATTACCGCGGTCAGGCCTGCCAGCCATGACTTTCCAGTTCGTCAGTTGCAGATTTTTATTGTTTATACTGATCATTGTTTTACAGCACATCAGGCTGAGTCTGAACTCTGGGTTTATCCGCACAGCCCTGGTAAGCACCGGCGCTATTTCTGCCGGGAGCGTTATTCTTATTCATGCCGCTTACCCGACCTTGTTAATAAATTGATTAACGAAAATGCGATATTAGCAAGAACTCCTCATCAGCATCAGGACACCTTTTATTATCTTGAAGAACATTATATGGGTGTAGATTATTGTATGTTTTTTGAGATAACGAAAAACACACATCCTGCGAGTGATATCCGATTAAAAGTAATGACAGGTTATCCGAGAGAAAAATGGGCCGGACAGGTTGGTGTAAACGGGCGATTCAGTTTTTGGTATATTTTTGATGCGAGAATGAAAGGAATAAAACTGCCGGCAAAGCGCAGATAACAAAAAAGCGACTCAGGGTCGCTTTTTTGTTTTACAGCTTCAGGCGGAGGTCTTTGGATTTTTCATCTTATCGCGGCACGGCCAGCGACCTTTAAAGGCAGACACTGACGTACTGTTTAGCGTTGCTATTCAGTCCCACAAACCGTCAGTGAGTAAAATTTTACTCACTTATTGCTCAACTTGCAATCAGCAACACCATCATTCCAGCGCTCCTGCGCCCGCCGGAATTGCCTGCCGGAGGAAAATCCGGCGGCGAGGGCGGCTTTCTCGATGCCTGATCCTTGCCGGATGCGTTGTTGTGCGACGGCGATGCGCAGCTGTTCGTGGTAGTCGCGTACGCTGATACCCAGATGCTGGCGGAACAGGCGCGTCAGGTGGCGGCCGCTGATGTGGGCTCTGGCGGCGACGTCTTCCACCTGCCACGGAGATTCCGGTTCGGCGGCCATCAGGTTTTGCGCACGATGGACGGCAGGATGCAGATGATTGCGGTAGCGCAGCCACGGGGAAAGTTGCGGGTCATCGCCGCCGCGGCGGAAATACACCACCATTTCGCGGGCGACGTCCAGCGCGGCCTGCGGGCCGAGATGTGTGGCGATCAGGTGCAGTGCCAGATCGATACCGGCGCTGATCCCCGCGCTGGTCAGCACGGAACGATCCTCGACAAATATCCGGTTATCTTTCACCTGTGCGGCAGGCACCTGCTGGCGCAGACGCGCGATCACGTCGTGATGCGTGGTGCACTGATAGCCGTCGAGCAGCCCGGCCTTTCCCGCCAGAAGGCTGCCGGAACAGATACAAACCAGCGTCAGCAAACCGTTTTCGATGGCATTTTTTTGCTGACGCAGCCAGTCACAGGCAAATTGGGCGACGGGTGAGGAAAAATTTTCTTCCGAACGATCAACGCCGGGCATGATCAGAATGCTGCCTTCCGGCAACGTTTCCGGCAGTGGCTGCAAATGGCTGACCGTCAGCCCGGTCGACATCGTGATTTCCGGCAGCGGGCCGATGTAGTGCAAAGCAAAATGCCCGGCGATACGCAGTGCTTCCGCCGGACCGGTCAGGTCTAAGGCCATCACGCCCGGTAGCGTCATAAAGTAGACATTTCGTTGCATATCGCCTCACAGATTCATCATCACTGCGCCTATCTTCACACAGCGCGAGCGAGTTCCGCCAGTGCGCCGCTGACGTCGGTAATCGTGGCAAAACGGTCGGCCAGCACGAGCTCGGTGCGCAATTTGATTTCAGCCGCGCTCAGCGTCACGCCGCTGGCGTGTGTCATCGGAAACGTCAGCGTCGCTTCGGTAACAAACGTCACTGTGTAACCCAGATCGGACGCCACGCGCGCCGTGGTTTCACAGCATTGTTCGGTACGCATTCCGGCAATGATCAGATGTGTGATACCTCGTTCCCGCAGCCACGCGTCGAGGCCGGATTCGGTCAGGGAATTGTGAACATGTTTATGGACAACGTGCTGCGGCTGATGGGTGAGAAAAGCCATCGGCGTGACCAGCCCGGATTCAAGCGAAAACACACCGTCAGGATTGACATGAAACACGTCGATGATGGGAACTTTACGGGTCTGACAGCCGTCGATCAGGCGGGTTAATGCCTGGCTGAAAGCCGGTAAATCATCCTGCTGCCAGAAATCTTTTTGCTCGAAAGAACGTTGCACGTCGATATTTAACAGGGCGCTGTGGGTCATTTTCGGACTCCGTCTGGTGAATGTGAAACCAGTCTGCGCCTGAAAACCTGCCGGGAGAATGCCAAAAACGGACATGATGCTGATGTTGGCGGACGATCTGCATCGCCCGCTGATAAAAATCAGATTTTCTGGTCAGCGCGCCAGTGGTGATAATCGATGTGGTCGGCCTGAAAATTGGTGGTCTGGGCGTCGCCGGTCAGGCGGTACGCCAGCTGGAAAGCGAAATCAAATGCCAGCCCTAAGCCTTTTCCGCTGAGCAGATTGCCGTCCTCGACAAAAGACTGATTCACATAAACACCGTCTTTGACGTCTTTGTATAAATCGCCGGAACAGACATAACGCCGTCCTTTCAGCAGGCCGTTACCGCCCAGAACGCGAGCGGCCGCCGAGCACAGCGGGCAAATCAGTTTTCCAGCTTCGTCATGACGGCGGACAAATTCCACGACATCTTTGCTGGCCGCCAGCGCCACCGAGCCTTCCGGGCCGCCGGGCATCACCACCGCGTCATACAAACGATCGCCCTGTGCGCTCAGCAATTCATTGGCCTGCATCTGAATGCCGTGGTAAGTGCGCAGCGTCAGGCTTTTCTGGCAGGCCAGCGTAGTGACCTGAATTTCCAGCCGCTCGAGAATATCGAGCACAATCACCGCTTCGCCTTCTTCAAATCCGTCGGCCAGCAGCAGCGCGACCTGCTTTTTCGCGTTATCCTTCACCATAATGCAAATGTCCTCTGAGGATGAAAATCAGAGGACATCATAAAATGAAACGATGTTTTGATATTGTGAGTCCGTCAGCAGACTAGAAAACCAGCTGAACTTTCGATGCTTTGGATTTATCCATTGCATAGTCCAGTGCTTCGACCAGACTTTCCTGCGGGAATTCCGCTGACAGTAACGGCATCGGATCGACGGTTTTATTCGCCAGCCATTCCACCGCCGTATTAAATTCCCCGGTGAAACGGAAGCTGCCGACCCAGTTAATTTCTTTGGCAATCAGCATCATCAGCGGGAATTCATTCACCACCGGCCCCATGCCGACCTGCACCAGTGTGCCGCGTGCGCGGGTGACTTCCAGACAGCGGCGGATAGAAGAAGGATGGCCGGAGGCGTCAAAGGAGACATCGAAGAAACCTTTTTCGGCCTGATATTCGCTGAAATCACCCTGCGCGGCGTCCAGCGCTTTGTTTGCACCAACGGCCAGTGCCAGCGTGCGACAACGTTCGCTCGGATCCGTTACCACGATTTGTGCTGCACCTTTGGCTTTAGCGGCCAGCACGATCAGGCAGCCAATCGGACCGACGCCGGAAACAAACACCGTTTTGCCGTGAATATCCCCGGCCTGATTGACCGCGTGGATTGCTACCGCAAGCGGTTCAGCGAAAACCATCAGCCGGTCGCTGACCTGATTGTCGTAAGGAATACACTGTTCGCTGTCGACGATTTTATACTGCGTGAATGCACCGTTGATGTGCGGGAAATACATCGCGCTGCCAAAGAATTTCATGGTGGTGCACTGGTTTTCATCACCGGAAAGGCAATATTTGCAGGCCTTGCATGGCTTGCTGGGGTTCAGCGCGACTTTCTGGCCCGGCTGCAAATTTGGGTTGTCAGATTTCTCCACCACACCCACTACTTCATGCCCGAGCACCATCGCCTCGCGTACTTTGAAATCGCCCACCGCGCCGTGTTCGTAGTAATGCAGGTCGGAACCGCAGATGCCGCCACGGGTGATTTTTACCAGCGTGCCCTGGCCTGTGTAGTCGATGGTCTGGCCGATCACCGAGACGTCTTTTTTCCCGGTTACGACGCAGGATTGAGTGGCAATTGTCATGGAATTCTCGCTCTTTAAAGGGGCATTTTTGGCCTGATGGCTCCCAGTAAAGAGCGTTTGGACGGCGGAAAATGTGACCACCGTCACTTTGTTTCGTGTTACGAAAACCTGTTACCCATAACTTGAACGGACTCAACCTTTCGCGGGCGGTTGCGCCTTGTTACGCGCAGGAATACTGAGGATCAGATGCGAGATTACGCCGCCGGTTAAGCCCCAGAACGCCGAACCCACGCCGAGTAATGTCACGCCGGACGCGGTGATCAGAAACGTGATAACCGCTGCGTCACGCTGACGTTCATTTTCCAGCGCCCGGTATAAACTCCCGGCAATAGTGCCGAGCAGTGCCAGCCCGGCGATGGTATGAATAAGCGCGGGAGGTAGCGCGGTAAACACCAGGCCGATCGAACCGCCAAATACGCCGGCAATCAGATAGAAAATCCCGGCGGCGACGGCGGCCATGTAGCGCTTTTTCGGATCCGGGTGGATATCTTCACCCATACAAATTGCGGCGGTAATGGCGGCGATACAAACGGTAAATCCGCCGAACGGGGCGAGAATTAACGCGGTGAGCGCGGTCCACGAAATCAGCGGCGAAACGGGCAGGTGATAGCCGTGCGCTTTCAGCGTGGCGATACCTGGTGCATTTTGTGACGCCATGGTCACCACGAAAAACGGAATGCCGATGCCGATAATAGAAGGCCACGTAAAATGCGGCATCACAAATGCCGGCGCGGCAAACGTCATGGTCTGGCCGTGCAGCGAAATATCGCCCTGTAAGCCGGCGACGATCAGCCCGGCAATCAGCGCAAGCACCACCGCATAGCGTGGCAGGGCGCGTTTCGCCAGCAGATAAACCAGACACATCGTGCCCGCCAGCGCGAAATTACTTTGCAGCGAGGTAAACGCATTCAGCCCGAAACGCAGCAGAATGCCGCCCAGCATCGCAGCCGAAAGCGCCTGCGGAATGTAATGCATCAGTCTGGCGAACAAGCCGGTCACGCCGCACAGCAGGATCAGACCGGTGGCAAATACAAACACGCCAATGGCCTCGTTAATCGACGTGCCGGGCAGACTGGTGACGAGTAACGCTGCGCCGGGCGTCGACCATGCGGTCACGACCGGCGTGCGGTAATACAGCGAAAGTCCGATGCTCGTCACGCCCATTCCCAGGCCCAGCATGCTCAGCCAGCCGCCGATTTGTGGCGCGCTGGCACCCGCCGCTTCAGCTGCCTGAAAGATAATTGCCGCGGAGCTGGTATAGCCGACTAAAACTGCGACAAATCCGGCGATCACCGCCGAAAAAGTGACATCCTGCAAACTGATACGCATGGTCATTTGTGAAAATCCTTCGGGTTAGCGGACGCTGGCGGTATGCTGTTGTGCGTTATAGCGCACATATGATGCGCTCAAGATATCACTGTGCGTTATAACGCACAATCGCGATGAACGATCATCGTCGCAGAGGAGACACAATGCAGGAACTTACCCGCCATATTGGCAGTCAGCTGAAAGCCGTGCGCAGCGAACGCGGATGGAGTCTCACTCAGGCGGCAGAAAAAACCGGCGTCAGTAAGGCCATGCTCGGGCAGATTGAGCGCGGCGAATCCAGTCCGACCGTGGCGACTTTATGGAAAATCGCCAGCGGGCTGAATGTCTCGTTTTCAGAGTTTCTCGAAACACCGCCGGAGCAATCTGCCGCGCTGCATCGCCACGGGTTGCTGACCACGTTTAACAGCGACACTTCAGGAATGCGCGTCGTGCCGTTATTCCCCTACGACACGACTTTGCGCATGGATATGTTTGTTATCGATCTTGAACCCGGCGGTTGCAGCGAGTCTACGCCTCATGAAGCCGGTGTTATCGAGCATGTGATTGTGATTGATGGCGAACTGACGCTGACCGTGGATGGCGTGACCCGCGTACTGAGCGCCGGAGAAGCGCTGCGGTTTGCGGCGGATTGCGCGCACGCATACCGCAATAAGAGTGAACATTCCGTGCGTTTCCACGACCTGATACATTATCCGCAGTCCCGCCCGTAACGATTTCATTTACCGAGGAGAATGACCGATGAGCCAGCCGCAAGATGTTGTTATCCGTCCGTTAACGCCTGCCGACCGCGAAGGTTGGGAAAATTTGTGGCGCGGTTATCTGGATTTTTACCAGTCGGAGCTGGATCCGGCGCAGTTTGATTTCACGTTCCGGCGGTTGTCGGATCCTGACTATGACGGCATGTTTGGCTATGTGGCGGAATATCAGGGGAGGCTGGTCGGGCTGGTGAATTGCCTGAATCACGATCACGGCTGGCACATGCAGCAGGTGGTGTATTTGCAGGATTTATACGTCGATGAGTCCGCGCGCAAACTGGGTATCGGGCAGAAACTGATTGAAGTGGTCTACGCTCATGCTGACAAGAACGAAAAAGCCAACGTGTACTGGATGACGCAGACCACCAATTACACCGCGCGCCAGCTTTATGACCGCGTGGGTAAACCGACTAACTTTATGAAATACATCCGCTAAAGCGGTTTACGCATATTCATTTTTGTCGTGACATAACCCAGGCTGGCATAAAGTGCTTGCGCGCCGGGATTGCTGGCGAAAACGTTCAGCTCAATCGCCACGCTGCCCAGCTCGCGCAGGTGTTCTTCCATCAGCCGGAACGCCGCGATGGCATGTCCCTGACGACGAAATTGCGGATAAACCGTCAGTTCATACACGAAAGCGCTGCGCACGCCGTAGCGTTCAATATTGGCAAACCACAGATATCCCACGGTTTCGCCAGGTTCTTCCTGCCTGATTTCATACAAATAGTGATCCGGTGTTTCAACGCCCTGCGGCAGCGCGTTTTGTGTGGCGCTGCGCGCGCGTTCCAGGGCCGTATCCGGCAGCCACAGCCCGGCAGTCACATTCTCTTCGGCATAATCTTTCGCCAGCAGTTCTGCAAATTCTTCATAAAATGCAGCGCTCATCGGTACTAAAACAGTCATCATTTCCCTCTGATTTATCGGGCAGTTTCTGCCTTTTTATACGGCGTTACATAACATTCGCTGATGGTGGTGGAATGGCTATCAACCTGAGTGATGATGTAGCCTTTTTCAGTCAGCGCCACTGAGCTGTAGGGTGTTTCATTGTGCTTGTCGGAAATAACATCTTCGAAAGACTGAATGATTTTGGCTTTCTCGCCGGCGCGCGCCGGGTCATCCATTCCCTCGACCTGAATCATGGCCTGCCTGAACTGGTTGGAGAATGACGTTTTCCCCATCTTGCTTTCAATCACGGCTTTGATGTTCACCGTGACCTCGTTACCCAGCAAAAACAGCGTATTGCTCTGATAAATAAGCATGTTTTTTCGCTTCGAGACCACAAAGCCATTCTCGATGACCTTCATTTTGCTGTTGTTGGCGTAGGTCACATCATCGAGACAAATAGTTTTATCCCCGACCTTAAACTGGCTGAAACGTGCTTTGATTTCTTTCGGCGTAGATGCCGCCTGCGAGCACAGCGGAACAAGCAACAAAAGCGATAAGAGCCATGACTTCATAGGAGTTTCCCAAACAAGGTGCTGAGCCAGCTGACATAAGAGCAGTATAGGGAGACACCGGCAGGATGCGAACGTTTATCTTTGCGGGACAGTTTTTTACCGTTTTGGCTAAAGACCCGCCCCTGTGATGCCGATAATTCAGGCGATAAGGGAATTCCTGCTTATCTTCAGGGGGCACAAATCAGGGACAGATAATCCGCGTTTTTTCATCGTGAATTTCACAGTACGTTGACTGTTCCGGGGTAATTATGAGTCAGATGCAGGCGCTTTCACCGGCAGCCGGAGTTGGGGTTGCACCACAGAAAACTGTTCCTAAAAAAACCATGCGTACCCGTACGCTGATGCTGATTGTCGGGCTACTTACGATAAGTCTCGGTTACATCATTACGGTCGGATTGCTGAGCTGGCAGTCCGCCGGACAGCAGCGCGACATCGCCCGCCGTTATCTCCAGCAGACCGCCAATACCGACGGCTATCTTGCCCGCCAGAAACTCGACACGGCCCTGCATGCCGCGCGTGACCTGGTTCAGAGCATGATCAGCCTGCGTGAAGCCGGGCATACTGACCGCAAACTCGCCGATACGCTGTTACAAAATGCGCTCAAAAGTCATCCGGATTTTTTATCGATGTCACTGGCCTGGGAGCCGGACGCGTTTGACGGCAAAGACGGCGATTTCGCCGCAAAAGAAGGGCAGGATCCCAACGGGCGTTATGTCCGCTACGTTGACCGCGATACCAGCGGAAATATCGTGCTGCACAATCTCACCGACTACGAAACGCCGGGCAGTGGCGACTACTATTTGCTGCCGCGAAAGCTGCAAAAAGAAGTCATTCTGGAGCCATACAGTTACCCGTATAACGGCGTGGATACGTTGCTGACATCCATTGCCGTGCCGATTATCGTGGACGGGAAATTTCTGGGTTCGGTAACGGCGGATTTCTCGCTGCAAACCTTGCAGACGCTGGTCAACGGCATTAAACCGTATCAGGGAACCGGCTACGCAATGCTGTTTTCGCAGACCGGCCATTTCATCTCTTCGCCTAAAAAAGAGCAGGTCACGCACCAGCTTGAAAACGATGCGCCGTTGCTGAAAAGCATACAGACCGGGCAAATGACCAGCCGCGAACAGCAGGATCCGGTGCTGGGCGAAAACGCCTTTGCCGAGTTTGTGCCGATTCAGATCGGTAATACCGGCACGCCGTGGATGCTGGGCATTGTGGCGCCGGTAAAAGCGGTGATGAAAGAAAGTACGCGTCAGCTTTATTACGCGCTGGTGCTGATGGTGCTGAGCATCGTGGTGGTGTTTGCCGTGCTGAGCGTGATTTTCACCCGCAAAGTTTTGCGCCCGGTGGGCGGCGAGCCTGCGGATGCGGCGAAAATCGCGCTGACGGTCGCAGACGGTGACCTAACGCACCCGATCGTCACGCAGAAAAACGATCACAGCAGCATCTTCTTTGCCCTGCAAACCATGCAGGCGCAACTGCGGCATGTGGTGAACGACATTATTTCGACCAGCCATGCGGTCGGCAGCGGCGCATCGCAGATTGCCGCGGGGAATATCGATCTGGCTTCGCGAACCGAGCAGCAGGCGGCCGCGCTGGAAGAAACCGCCGCCAGCATGGAACAGCTGACGGCGACGGTAAAACAGAATGCCGATAATGCACACGTTGCGACCGAACTGACGGCGAACGCCACGGAAATCGCCGGAAAGGGCGATCGCATTATGTCCGACGTAGTCGGCGTAATGAGCGCGATTGACGACAGTTCGCGGCGAATTGGCGACATCACGACGGTCATCAACGGCATTGCTTTCCAGACCAATATTCTGGCGCTGAATGCGGCGGTAGAAGCCGCCCGCGCGGGCGAGCAGGGGCGCGGATTTGCCGTGGTGGCATCTGAAGTGCGCAGTCTGGCGCAACGCAGCGCCGACGCCGTAAAAGAGATTTCTGCCCTGATTGAGGAATCCACGTCCCGCGTTGATCACGGCGTCGGGCTGGTGAAAAGCGCCGGGGAAACGATGAAAGAGATCATGAAAGCGGTCACTGACGTGCGCGATATCATGAGCGAAATTGTCGCGGCCTCCGACGAGCAATCGCGCGGGATCAGCCAGGTGACGCAGGCCGTACACGAAATGGACGGTGTGACGCAGCAAAACTCCGCGCTGGTTCAGGAAGCATCAGCTGCTTCGGCTTCTCTGGAAGATCAGGCGCGTCGCCTGAATGAAATAGTTCAGGTATTCCGGCTGAAATAATAGCGACGCAGATGCTATTAATACCCCACCCCAACCC